>NZ_JBMRCP010000123.1:0-5751 GCF_057350545.1 Pseudolysinimonas sp.
CGACGGCTGCTTCGCCACGGGTGACGACGAGTTCGCGGTGCTGCAGACGCGCACTCGCGGAGCCGACGTCACGATCGTCGGCGTCAGCGGCGCCTTCACCAACGGCGACATCCTCGAGGCGGGTAACGCCGCGTTCGCCCTGAATCTGCTCGGCGAGCGCGAGAACCTGGTCTGGTACCGCCCCGACCTCAGCGAACTCGACGCCGGCGACATCCCGACCGCTGCGAATCGCACCGCGCCCTGGCTGACGCCGCTCATCATCCTCACGCTGTTCGCCGGACTCGCTGCGGCGATCTGGCGGGGCCGCCGGCTCGGCCCGCTCGTGACGGAGCGGCTGCCCGTCGTGGTGCGGTCGAACGAGACGATGGAAGGCCGCGCGCGCCTCTACGAGCGGGCGGGGGCGCGAGGGCACGCCCTCGACTCGCTGCGCATCGGCTCGATCACGCGCCTCGCGTCGCTGTGCGGACTCCCCCGTCGCGCGAGCGTCGACGAGGTCGTCGGCGCCGTCGCCGCCCTCACGGGACGGGACCGGGATGCCGTCGCAGCACTGCTCGTCACCCGCACTCCGACGTCGGACTCAGCGCTCGTCGCGCTCTCCGACGAACTGCTCCTCCTCGAAACCGACCTGGCCCGCATCGTGCGGGGCCGCTGACCCGTCACCCCGACAGAATGGCTGACATGACCGACTCCTCCGAACTCCGCGCCGCCCTGGCCGCCGTCCGCACCGAGGTGGGCAAAGCCGTCGTCGGTCAGGAGGGCGCCGTCACAGGGCTCATGATCGCGCTGCTCGCCGGCGGCCACGTGCTGCTCGAGGGCGTTCCCGGTGTCGCGAAGACGCTCCTCGTGCGCACACTCAGCCAGGCGATGCGGCTCGACACGAAGCGCATCCAGTTCACACCCGACCTCATGCCGGGCGACATCACGGGCTCCGCGGTCTACGACCCCAAGTCGGGCGAGTTCGAGTTCCGCGAGGGGCCGGTGTTCACGAACATCCTGCTCGCCGACGAGATCAACCGCACGCCCCCGAAGACGCAGTCGGCGCTGCTCGAGGCGATGGAGGAGCGGCAGGTCTCGGCCGACGGCGTCACCCGCAAGCTGCCCAGCCCGTTCCTCGTCGCCGCGACGATGAACCCCATCGAATACGAGGGCACCTACACGTTGCCCGAGGCGCAGCTCGACCGGTTCCTCCTCAAGCTCGTGCTCGAGCTGCCGGCACGCGACGAAGAGGTCGAGGTGCTCCACCGGCACGCCTCGGGCTTCAATCCGCGCGACCTCGCCGCCGCGGGCGTCACCCCGGTACTCGACGCCGCGACGCTCGCTGCCGCCCAGGCCGACGTCGCGACCGTGACCGTCTCTCCCGACGTGCTCGGCTACGCCGTCGACCTCGCGCGCGGCACCCGCACCTCGCCGTCGGTGAAGCTCGGCGTCTCGCCGCGCGGCGCGACCGCTCTGCTCGCCGCCTCGCGCGCGTGGGCGTGGTTGTCCGGCTCGACCGGCGTGACGCCCGACCACATCCAGACGATGGCCGTCCCCGTGCTGCGCCACCGCATCCAGCTGCGCACCGAGGCGGAGCTCGAGGGCGTCTCGGCCGACACCGTGCTGCGCTCCGTCGTGCAGCAGGTGCAGGTTCCGATCTGATCGCCGGGAGCTGACTGATGGCGATCTCCGGGTGGTTCGTGCTGCTCGTCGCGGTGGGTGCGATTCCCGTCGTGGCGCTCGGCGGGCTGCCCGGGCTCGCCCTCTGGGGCGTCGTGCTCGCGGCGGTCGTCGCCGTCGACCTCGCGCTCGCCGGGTCGCCCGCGGCGCTCGAGTTCGCACGCGATCTGCCCGTGCGGCTACGGCTCGGCGAGAGCGCCCGCGCGCGACTCGCCGTCGCGAATCCCGGGCGGCGCACGGTGCGCGGCACGATCCGGGATGCCTGGGAGCCGTCGGCGGGAGCGCGCCCGAACCGCCATCGGGTGACGATCGCCGCCGGCGACCGCGGCGTGTACACGACGACGCTCACGCCCGTGCGCCGCGGCGAGCGCCGCGCCGCCCACGTCACGGTGCGCTCGTTCGGTCCGCTGCGGATGGTCGCGCGGCAGCGCACGATCCCGGTGCGCGGCATCGTGCGCGTGCTGCCGCCGTTCAACTCCCGCAAGCATCTGCCGTCGCGGCTCGCCCGCCTCCGTGAACTCGACGGGCGCACCTCGGTCATGGTGCGCGGGCAGGGCACCGAGTTCGACTCCCTGCGCGAGTACGTGCGCGGCGACGACGTGCGCTCGCTCGACTGGCGGGCCTCCGCCCGGCGGCGCGACTCGGCGACCGGCCAGATGAAGCTCGTGGTGCGCACCTGGCGACCCGAACGCGATCGCCGAGTCGTCATCCTCATCGACTCCTCGCGCACGTCAGCGGCGCGCATCGCCGACGAGCCGCGACTCGACACCGCGTTCGAGGCGTCGCTCCTGCTCGCCGCGCTCGCCACCCGCGCGGGCGACCGCGTCGATGTGATCGTGCACGACCGCGTCGTGCGGGGCCGTGTGCAGGGGGCGTCGGGCGCCGAGTTGCTCGCCCGCACCGTCGACATGCTCGCCACCGTCGAGTCGGAGATGATCGAGGGCGACTGGCACGAGATCCCCGAGCTCGTGCGGGCCGTCACCACGCAACACGCCCTCGTCGTGCTCGTCACCCCGATCGACACCCCCGGCGCGTCGCGACCCCTGCTCGCGATGCTGCCGCAGCTGACGCGCAAACACACCGTCGTCGTCGCCGCCGTCACCGACCCCGAGGTCGTCGCAGCCACAACCGAGCGCCTCGGCTCCGACGAGGTCTACCGCGCCGCCTCCGCCGAGCGCGCACTGCTCGACGTCGCCCGCGTCGCCACCGCGATGCGACAGACGGGCGTGGAGGTCGTCACGGCCCCGCCCGCCGACCTCCCGCCGGCGCTCGCCGACAAGTACCTCGCGCTCAAGGCCGCCGGGCGTCTCTGAGGGGGTCGTCGCAGCGCTCGACGGCCGTCCCGGCACACTCGGGATGCACGCGGCGACCGGTGAGAGTTGCGCACGAGTGTCATCGCCCCGCCGTCGGTGATCCTGAGAAACACCTGGGTCCGGGGATACCGTGTGGCCATGGCTGAAACCACTGTTGCTGCTCCGTCCTACACCCGGCGCCTCGTCGCCGAGGTGTTCGGCACGTTCCTGCTCGTCTTCGGCGTCATCGGCGCCGCGATCTACTACAACGGCGAAGCGAAGCCGCTCGTCGTCGGACTCGCCGTCGGCATCGCCGTGCTCGCCGGTGCCTACTCGGTCGGTCACATCTCGGGCGGTCACTTCAACCCGGCCGTCTCCCTCGGCGCCGCCGCCGCGGGACGGATGCCGTGGAAGGACGTGCTGCCCTACATCGGAGCGCAGCTCGTCGGCGGTCTGCTCGCGACGCTCATCCACTTCCTCATCGCGCTGAGTACGGGCACGGCGCTCGAGTCGGTGTCGTCGACGTTCGCCGGCGTCTCCAACGGCTACGGCGAGGCGCTCCTGCCGGTGCTGCTCGTCGAGATCGTCATCACGGCGATCTTCGTGCTCGTCATCCTGAGCGTCACCGCCGACGGCTCGACGACGGCCGGGTTCGCTCCGATCGCGATCGGCCTCACGCTCGCGCTGTTCCACTTCATCGCGATCCCGATCGACAACGCGTCGCTCAACCCGGCGCGCTCCCTCGCGACCGCCGTGTTCGGCGGCGGCGAGCCGCTCTCGGAGGTGTGGCTGTTCTTCGTCGCCCCGATCGTCGGCGCGCTGCTCGCGGGCTTCATCTGGAAGCCGCTCTTCGGCCGCAAGGGCTGATACCCGTCACACGAAGGGGCTCGGGATGGCGACATCCTGGGCCCCTTCGTCGTGCGAGTGGACGGCTGTTCGCCCGATTCGGGCTGCGGAGGAAGACCCGCACGCAGCCCGAATCGGGCGAACACCGAAGCTCGCTCGGCCCTCAGCCCGCGACGATCGCCTTCGCGCCCGCGTCGAACTCCTCGACGTCGCCCGTCTCTCCCGCGCGAGCGGCTCGACGGCCGACACCCCACTGGTAGACGAGGAACGCGACCAGCACGACGGTGCCGATGCCGATCTTGAGCGGCCACGGCCAGTCCTGACGGGTGACGAAACCCTCGACGATGCCGGAGACGAAGAGCGAGAGCACGAGCCCGACGACGATCGTGAAGAACGCCCGGCCGTCTTCGGCGAGCGCCTGCTTGCGCGTACGGTGGCCGGGCGCCACCCAC
Source organism: Pseudolysinimonas sp. (assembly GCF_057350545.1). NCBI lineage: Bacteria > Bacillati > Actinomycetota > Actinomycetes > Micrococcales > Microbacteriaceae > Pseudolysinimonas > Pseudolysinimonas sp. The sequence continues at coordinate 4,247 of NZ_JBMRCP010000123.1, forward strand.
GACCAGAAGATGAGCAGCCCCGCCGCCCCCGCGACGAAGATCGAGTAGAGCTCCAACTGGCCGTGCGGCGCGATGTAGAGGAAGAACGTGTCGAGCTCGTCGAACTCGTTCATGATCGCCGCCGAGATGCCGATGCTCTGGGCGTTGAAGAACAGCAGGTAGATCGGGAAGACGCCGGTGATGCCGAACATGATGCACTGCGCGGTGAGCCACGCGTTGTTCGTCCACACCTGGCTCGCGAACCCGCCCATCGAACTCTCGGAGTAGTACTCGACGAAGAGCTCTTCGGCGTACTCGCGGCGATACTCCTCGGGTCCGAGCAGGTCGAGCAGCTCCGGGTTGAGCGCGAACCACGTCGCGTAGGCGGCCGCGATGCCGATGAAGAGCACCGTGATGACGAGCGACAGCCAGCGGATGCGGTACAGCGCCGCCGGCAGCTGGTTGGCGAAGAACAGGGTCAGCTGGCGCAGCGGGTTGGTCGGCGTGCCGGTGAACCGCAGCCGCGCCTTCGCGAGGGCGAGCGAGATGTGATCGCCCTGCACGGTCTCGCCGACGGTGGACTTGATCTCCGCGAGGTGGGCCGACGCCGACTGGTAGAGGTCGATGAGTTCATCGGCCTCACGTCCGTCGAGCTTCCGCTTGTTCGCGAGGACGGTCAAGCGGTCCCACTCTGCCCGGTGTGCGGCAGAGTAGGCATCGAGGTCCACAACAAAGGAGACTACCGACATGGCAGCCGATCCCGACTCGGAGTGGATCGACGACTACGCCCCCGGCGAGGAAGGCACCCTGACCGGCGAGGCCGTCAGTCTCGACCTGCATCCCACCGGCTTCGTGCTGCGAGCCGCCGGAGCGCTCATCGACATCGTCGCGTACCTCGTCGTGTTCATCATCGCGATCATCGGCATCGGGATGGCGACCTCCGTGCTCTACACCGAGGGCGCCGTCATGGCGGCGATCGCGATCATCACCCTCGTCACGTGCTTCGTCGGCATCCCGATCGTCGTCGAGACGCTCACCAAGGGGAAGTCGCTCGGCAAGCTCGCGATCGGCGGACGCATCGTGCGCCTCGACGGCGGCGCGATCGGCCTCCGGCAGGCCGCCGTGCGCGCGCTCGTCGGGTTCTTCGAGTTCTTCGTCACCTTCGGCGGGGCCGCGGCCCTCTCCGGCCTGCTCACCGCGCGCACGCAGCGTCTCGGCGACCTGCTCGCGGGCACCTACTGCCAGTACGAGCGGGTGAACGGGTCGGTCATGCCGCTCTTCGGCATCCCGCCGCAGCTCGCCGGGTGGGCCCGCATCGTCGACGTGGCCAGGATGCCGACGCAGCTCTCGCGGCGGATCACGCAGTTCCTCGCGCAGGCGCCGCAGTACGACCCCGCGCGGCGCCCCCGTCTCGCTGCGGAGCTCGCCACCGAGGCGTCGGTGTTCGTGGCCCCCGTGCCGCCCGTCGAGTCGGAGCTCTTCCTCGGCGGGATCACCGTCGTGCGCCGCGAGCGCGAGGCGGAGGC
>NZ_JBMRCP010000124.1:0-13552 GCF_057350545.1 Pseudolysinimonas sp.
CGAATGGCATGAAGTTAAGCTCCAACCGTTTGCTGCATCAACTGACAGCGCAGTTCTGTCGTCGATCGCCTGCATGATCGCCCCGCGCGAGAGTCCCGCCCCCTTCGGCCCGGGGAACATGCGGCCGTGGAGCTTCGTCGCGATGACGACCTCCTCGCGCCGGGAGAACTCGCGCAGCAGCTGCCCGGTGATCTCCTCGCTCGACCCCGCCGAGTAGACGTTGGCGGTGTCGAAGGTCGTGATCCCGGCTTCGATCGCCGCACGGAAGAAGGGGCGGCTCTCGTCGAGGCCGACGCTCCACGAGTGCGAGCCGGCCGCCGAGTCGCCGTAACTCATGCACCCGAGGATGATGCGGGAGACCGTGAGGCCGCTGTCGCCGAGACGCCTGTACTCCATGCTCGGGACTCTAATGCGGCGGCCACGCCGCCTGTCGGCGCGGATCCATAGGGTGGAAGACGTGGACCTCTCGATGTTGACGGCAGCACTACCCGGGCGGGTGTTCGAGCCCGGCTCCGACGAATATCTCGCGGGTTCCCGCGTGGCGAAGGGCCCTGGTTCGCCCCTCGCGGTCGTGCGACCCGAGGATGCCGTCGACGTCGCCTCGGTCGTCGCGTTCGCACGCGCGCACGACCTCGAACTCTCGGTGCGCAGCGGCGGTCACGACTCACGCGGGATGTCGACGAACGACGGCGGGCTCGTGCTCGACCTGCGCTCGCTCGCGACGATCGACGTCAGCGGCGACCTGGTCACGATCGGCGGCGGGGCGCTGTGGGGTCAGGTCGCCGAGGCACTCGCGCCGCACGGTCTCGCCCTCAGCTCCGGCGACACGAAGACGGTCGGTGTCGGCGGCCTGTCGCTCGGCGGGGGCGTCGGCTGGTTCGTGCGCCTGTGGGGCCTCGCGATCGACAGCCTCGTGAGCGCCGAGGTCGTGCTCGCCGACGGCAGGATCGTCACGGCCAGCGCCGACTCCGAGCCGGACCTGTTCTGGGCGCTGCGCGGGGGCGGCGGCAACTTCGGCGTCGTCACGGCCTTCACCTACCGTGCGCATCCCCTGCCCGACGGCGTCGTCTCGGGCGCGATCCACCTCGCCGCCGACGCCGACCTCGCCGCCGTGTTCCGGGTATGGCGCGACGCCCTCCGCGCGGCACCCGAGGAGCTCACGACCACCTACCTCGGGCTGCCGTCGTTCGGCGAAGGGATGCCGCCGGTCTCACAGGTCGTGTTCGTCTGGGCCGGCGGCGACCTCGACGCCGCGCGTGCGGCGATCGCGCCTCTGCTCGAGGCGCCCGGCGTCACCGGGCACACGATCGCGCAGATGCCCTACGCCGACGTGCTCATGGACGAGCAGCCCGATGCGGATCAGGTCGATGCGCCGGCGATCAAACTCGTCGACGAGAACGGCTTCGCCGCGCGATTCGACGACGACCTGATCGCCGAACTGGCCGCCGTGAAGCGCGACCTCGGCGACTCGGTGCTCATGGTGCGGCTGCTCGGCGGCGCGTACTCGCGGGTCGCGTCGGACGCGACGGCGTGGGGGTTCCGCGACACGGAGGCGTGGCTCGTCTCGGCGGCGTTCCTCCCCGACGAGCTCTACGACGCCGAGTCGCCGAAGCTGCGCGCGACATGGGCGCGACTCGACCCCTGGCTGAAGGGCCTCTACGGCAACTTCTCGAGCCTCGACGACCCGATCACGAAGATGTACCCGCCGGCGACGCTGTCACGGCTGCGGTCGATCAAGGCCGTCTACGACCCGAGCAACTTCTTCCACCGCAACCACAACGTCCGACCCGCGGTGATCGAGTAGCCGCGCAGCGGCGTGTCGAGACTCACCCCTCGGCGAGGACGATGATCCGATCCCCGGCCGAGAAGGCGCGCTTCTCCCCCTTCGTCGGGTTCACCGTGACACCGTAGGCGTGCTCGCTGCTGCGCGCGTGGGCGTCGAGGCGGAAGCCGATCGCCGTCTCACCGCGGCGGCGGGCCGCCTCGAGCACGGTGTAGAAGTCGGTCTCGGCGCCGAGGGCGACGTAGTGCTCCGCCGGACGGAGGTAGATCTCCGGGCCCGTGGCCGAGAACAGCTCGTCGAAGACATCCGTGAGTCTCTTGTTCTCGCTCACCTGGGAGAGCATGAGGCTGATGAGCTGGTCGCTGACGATGAAATCGTCGGCCTGGGTGACCTCGGCGAGCTCGCGGTTGCGGTCGTCGATCATCTCGCTCACGACGTTGAGGTCGGTGCCCTTCTGCTCGGCGATGTCGCGAAGGTGCAGGAGGGTGATGAGAGTCTTCGCATCCGCCCGCTGCGCGGACAGGGTCTCCTTCGCGGCGAGCACGATGATGTGGTCGTACTCGTAGGCGTAGAGCCCGTCGAGCACGGCACGGCTGGTCGGGTCGCCCTGCTGGAACGACAGGTCGAGGTTGACGAGGCCGTCGAACCCGGGCTCCGCGACATCCGCCACCACCATGACGCGCGAACGGGCCGTCGAGTACTGGTCGAGCTCGGCGAGCATGAGCCCGAGGCCCTCGTTGTATCCGAGCACGAGGGTCGACTCCGGCATCGCCGGGCCCACGTCGGCGGCGCTCACGAGGCCCTCGTCGGGGACGCCCGGCTCGGAGAGGTGGATCGCGTCGTCATCCTCGGCGATCACGATGATCTGGTCGCCGCGCGCGATCACCGTGTCGCCGGGCGGGTTGAGAGCGACCTTGTTGCCCTGCACGAGACCCATGACGGCCGACGAGGCGAAGGCGAGCTGGGCGTCGAAGTAGGTGCGGCCGACGAGAGTCGCCTGCTCGGTGAAGTAGATCTCGGCACCGTCGAAGTCGAGCAGCTCCGAGTAGACGACCGAGAGTCCGCTCTGGCGGCAGGTCTGCACCGTGATGCGACTGATGAGCTCGGTCGACAGCACCCAGTGCGCCTCGTGGCGTCCGACCAGCCGCGCGGCCTCGAGGTTGCCCGGATGCTGCAGCTCGCCGACGATGTGGTAGTCGCCCTGCTTGCGGTTCGGGTTGTTCGTCACGGCGAGCGTCGTCTTGATGACGAGCGAGTCGGGGTCGTCGGTGTCTTCCGGCGCGAGCACGATGATGCTGCGCGCGGTGTGCGGATTCGCCACCTCGAGCTCGGCGAGGTTCATCGGATCGCCCGAGCGCACGATGATCTTCGTCTTGCCGGTGAACGGCACCTGCGCCTTGATGTCGTCTTCCATCTCGACCTTGTCGCGGTCGGCGAGGATCACGATCGCGCTCTTGCCGCGCGAGAGGTTGGCGGTCGCGATCTCCTGCACGATCGGGAACACCTTGGTGCTCCAACCGAGGATGAGGGTGTGGTCCTCCTCGAGCACGCGCGAGCGGCCCTTCCGCAGCTCCTCGACCTTGCTGTCGAAGGCGCCCGAGACGATGCCGATGAGGCTCGCCACGATGATCAGACCGCCGATCGTGACGATGAGCATCATGATCCGGAACGGCCAGCCCTCGTCGCCGCCCATCGTGCCCGGATCGAGGGTGCGCATGAGGCTGCGCCAGATCAGGTCGAGCGGGCCCGCGCTGTCGTCGGCGAGGTTGTTCTCCCGATCGAGAGCCGGGACGAACTTGAGCAGCACCCACGCGATCGTGCCCAGGACCGCGACGAAGACCGCGGTGGCGACACCCAGCAGCGCCATGAGGGCGACCGTGCCCTTCGACATCCAGTTGTCGAACCAGTAGCGAAGGCGCTCACCGGTGCTGGGCTTGGTGCTCACAGAATCTCCTCAGATCGGGTGATCGAACACTAGCGTTTCCGAGCATCCCCACCTGACGCGGACGCGGTCACCCGGGGCGTCGCCGGAACGTCGTCGGTGCCCGGCTGGGTGCGCACGACGAGCCCGGCGATCACGGCGACGCCCAGCCAGAACAGCCCCAGCACGACGATCGACGGGTCGTCGAGGAAGCTCGGGAGGGCGAGGGCGAACACGACCAGCGCGAGCAACTGCCCTGCCGACGCGGCGAGCACGTTCGCGGCGTGCGGCGTCGGCGCCGGGTCGGGTCTCGGCATGAGGAACAGCAGCGCGAGCAGCACGCCGACGACGAGCACGATGCGGCCGAGGTCGGACCACACCGCGGGCAGCAGCCACCCCGCGTGCACAGCGACGAACGGCACGACCGCGAGCCGTACGACGAGACCCGCACCGAGCCCTCGCCGCACCCCCGGGATCACGGCGGCGGCCACGGCGACCGCGAGCATCACGAGCGCCAACTGCACCGGGCTCGCGGGAAACCCGACGAGGGCGGGCGGGAGCGACCCGGATTGCGCGAGCAGCCCGTGCAGCGTGAGCGGCAGCAGGTAGGCACCGGTGACGACGGCGAGGGAGCGTGCGGTGGTGCCGCGGAACGGCGGGGTGAGCGCCACGACGGTGATCGCGACGGTTCCGACGAACTTGAGTGCGGCGACGACGACGGGCGGCACGTCGGGCAGGAACGTCGCGCCCGAGACGACGGCGACGAGCAGCCCGAGGATGATCACTCCGAGACCCAGCACGAGCTGCGCGTTGCCGGCCACGGCGAGGGCGGCCGTGACAGCGCGCGCCCGCGAGCGGCGCAGGGGGCGGCGCACCGACCGGACGGCGACGACCACGACGAGCCCGGCGACGAGCACGGAGTGCGCCCACGACAGCGGCGCGGCGGCGAGGGGGTTCCACAGCTCCGGATCGGGGCTGGGGAACAGGCCACGGGCCGCCGTGAGCCGCAGCACGGTGAGGGCGACGACGACCGCGACGACCGCGAGCACGATCCCCGCCCCGACGTCGTCGCGGAACAGGGGCCGCAGGAGCGCCGACCGCGACTCCGCCGCGCGCGCGACGCCGTAGTAGGCCCCGAAGGCCGCGAACGCCGCCGCCGCGCCGAACAGGGCGATCCAGGTCCAGCCGCCGTCGGCATCCGCCCCGAACTGAGCGACCGCGAGCACGAGCCAGACGCCGGCCGCGAGTATCCCGACGAGGGCCGCCGGTCCGCGGCGCACGGCGAGAACCACCGCGACGACGAGCAGCACGAGCGCGGCGCCCGCGGAGAGCCAGTGCCGCTCGGCCGCGAGCGCGATCACCGGGAACACGGCACCCGCAACGACGATCAGAGCGCGCGGGGCCGTCCGCTCCGCCGCGCGCAGCAGCGCCGCGACGACGAGCGCCCCGACGAGAACGGCGCCGGCCACCGTGATGAGCAACCGGATGCCGAGGGGTGCGGTGAAGACGCCGACGATCCCCGTCGAACCCGCCTGCACGGCGGTGATCCCGTCGGTGAGCCCGGGGATCAGGATGACCACCGCCAGTGTCGCCGTGAGCAACCAGCAGGCGATCGCCCAGGCGAGATAGGCGGCGGGAACGCGGCCGGGCGCGAGGCGGCGCAGCCGCTCGAGCACCCCCGCGAGCATCCCGTCAGTCCTTGTCGGTACGGAGCAGCACGTTGCGGAGCAGGAGGTACACGAGCACCGCCACCGCGGCGACGATGAGGATGCGCACGACGAGGTAGATGAACGACAGCAGGAAGCTGACGAGGAACCAGGCGATCACGACCGCCGCGATGACGAGCAGGATCGTGACCAGGTTGCGACTCATGCCTGAGAGCGTAAGGGGCGGCCCGCACTCACCGCGAGCGGGCCGGGGGTCGAACGAGGAAGCCGAGCTGGAACAGCAGCGCGGCGCCGAGCACCGCGAGTGCTGCCGCGTGTGGCACGTGCAGGGCGCCCCAGCCGGAGAGCGCGACGCCCCCGACGATCGGGGCGAGCGCGATGCCGACGTACACGCCCGTCGAGTACCACGAGATCGAGACCGTGGCGCGTGACGGGTCGACCTCGGCGAGGCGATGCTGCACGGCGATCCCCGTGCCGAAGGCCGCGACGCCCCACACGACGAAGACCACGAGGAGAGCGCCGTACGAGGGCGTGGCGAGAGGCATGAGGACGAGGGCGACGAGGTGCAGAGCCATGAGCGCGCTGCCGACGACGCGGTTGCCGTAGCGGTCGGTGAGGCGTCCGGAGAGCTGGTTGCCGACGACGCCGCCGACCCCGTACGCGAGCAGCAGCACGGCGAGTAGGGCTCCCGACCCGCCGCTCGCCTCGGCCGTGAAGGTGGAACTGTAGATGTAGGCGACGTTGAACGCCGTGATCGTGAACACCGTGCTTCCGAGGGCGAGCAGGATGCCGGGCACCGCGAGCACCGACGCCCGGCGCGCGAGCGTCATCGGCGGCGGGAGCGGGATGCCGCGCACCGTCAGCACGAACACCGCGGCGATCAGGAACCCGAGCCCCGCGACGGCTGCGAGCGCGAGCCGCCAGCCGCCGAGATGGGCGACCACGGTGCCGAGCGGCGAGCCGATCGCGGTGGAGAGGGTGAAGCCGAGGAGGACGACCGCGATCGCGCGACCACGACGCGCCGCGGGCACCATGGATGCGGCCGCCGCGACAGCCGTGGGTGCGATCCCCGCTCCCCCGACTCCCGCGATGGCGCGCCCGAGGATGAACGCCGCGAGGTCGCCGGCGACCGCCGTGATGACGATGCCGCCAGCGGTGATCACCAGGCCGCTCGCGATGAGCGCGGTACGCGGAACCCGGGTGAGGATCGTCGCGACCGTCGGCGCGAGCACGGCGACCACGGCCGCGTAGACCGTGATCGAGAGGGCGACGCCGTTGGCCGTCGTGCCCAGTCCCTCGGCGATGTCGGGCAGCAGCCCGGCGACGACGAAGCCGTTGGTGCCGACGAGGAACGTCGCCGCGCTCAGCAGAGCGAGCCGCAGCGTCACGGGCCCCTCGGTCACCGTGCGACCCTAGGACGCGCGCGCGTCGGTCGGGGCGGGGCTTTCAGTCAGTGGAACGACGGACGGGCCGCCATCCCGAAGGATGACGGCCCGTCACACTGTCTTGCGCTGCGGCGACCCGCAGTAGCCGACTAGCGGCGGAGCCCCAGGCGCTCGATCAGCGAGCGGTAACGCGCGATGTCGATGTCCTGGAGGTAGCCGAGAAGACGGCGGCGCTGCCCGACGAGGAGCAGCAGACCACGACGCGAGTGGTGGTCGTGCTTGTGCTCCTTGAGGTGCTCGGTGAGGTCCTTGATCCGCTTGGTCAGGATCGCGACCTGAACCTCGGGGGATCCGGTGTCACCGGGCTGGGTAGCGTACTCGTCGATGATCGCCTTCTTGGTCTCAGCGTCAAGAGCCATAGATTCGATCCCCTCCTTCTCCTCGTTGCGCGGCGCCCGCCACACGATGTGGGAGCTCTCTGTATCCGCGGCCGATCGAACGGCAACCTTGCGATGGTATCAGAGCACGAAGAGGTACAGCGCGGTCGTCGCGACGAACGACCCGGTGACGAGCAGCGCGTAGAAGCCGGCCACGACGAGGCCGAGGATCGCCCACGGACGCCGCTTCAGCATCCCGTCGCGGGTCTGCTTCAGCCCTCGCACCCCGCTGCGGATCGCGAGCGCGAGGATCACGCCGACGAGCACGAAGCGCAGCGCCTCGAGGCCGACGGCCGCCTCGGTGAGGCGGGCGGCATCCTGCAGCAGGTAGACGACGCCGAACGTGGCGCCCCCGACGAGGATGTTGGTGATGACCGCGAGGGCGGCGAACTGCAGCGACCGGGTCGCCGCGATCGACGCGACACCGGCGCGCACGGGAATCGAGACGCGCGAGCCGCAGTGGGCGCAGAAGGGTTCACGCAGGGAGCCGGCAGGGGTGCCACAGGAGGTGCACGCGAGGGGGGACTCGACGCGGGGGATCTCGAGCTGCGGGTTTCCGAGGCCGGTCGTCGGGTAAGCGACCGTCATGTCCCCCATCTTAGGGACACGGCTCCGACGGTCAACCCCGAAGAGCGGTCAGCCGCGGCGCTCAGAACAGCAGTCGGGATGCCGCCCCGGCGAGGGCGAGCGCGACCAGCACGACGCTCGCGAGACCCCAGAGCAGGCGGAGACGACCGGCGCGCTCGACCTCGGCGTGGAGACGGCCGAACGCGGCGTCGGGGTCGGTGTGCGACGGGAGGTCGACGCCGAACGGTCGCCACGTCGTCCACTCCTCCGCCGCCCGGGCGATCCTCGCGACGACGTCGGCCTCGAGCCGCGCGGGCCGCCCGCGGAGCGCGGAGATCGCGCGGAGCGCATGGGTGGGCGACGCGACGAGCGGCTCGGCGACGATGCGGCTGCCGGTCGCACGGCTGAGCAGCCGTGACGCCGACCGCGCGTCGTGGTGCGCGGCCGCGGGCGTCGACGTGACGGCGAAGACTCCCGGCGGCCCGATGACGAGATGGTCGATCTCGTCGGCCTCCCCGTAGGGCACGGCGTGGAGCACGCGCCACCCCGCGCCGAGCTGAGCGAGAAGACCGCCGATCCGCCGCTCGCCGAGCACCTCGCGGTACGCGCCCACGGCATCCGGATGCAGCGGGTCGACCCCGAGGAGACGCGCGAGACGTCCGCGCGGCCGGGCACGTCGCTGCAACTCCAGACAGCGGTGACTGACAGCATGAGCCGGCCCGCGCGAGCGAAGAGACCAGCTCGCGGGTTCCGGCGCCGGTCCCTGATCCATGGCGCCCTTCCCGCCTCCGAAGGTAGCGGTCCCGGGAGCTACCGGCAGCCCCCGTGCGCGGGGTGCCGATACTGGAGACATGGTCCAGCTCCGTCTGCACGTCGGTGACATCACGCGATTCCACGCCGAGGCGATCGTGAACGCCGCCAACAGCTCGCTGCTCGGCGGGGGTGGCGTCGACGGCGCGATCCACCGCGCGGGCGGTGCCGCGATCCTCGCCGCGTGCCGTGAATTGCGGGCGACGGTGCTGCCCGACGGGCTGCCGGCGGGTCAGGCGGTTGCGACGACCGCGGGCGACCTGCCCGCCCGCTGGGTGATCCACACCGTGGGGCCGGTCTACTCGGCGTCGGAGGATCGCAGCACCCTGCTCGCGTCGTGCTACCGGGAGAGCCTCCGGGTGGCGGACGAGAAGACGGCGCTCACCGTGGGCATTCCCGCGGTGAGCGCCGGTGCGTACGGCTGGCCGATGGCCGAGGCCGCCCGGGTGGCGGTGGAGTCGATCCTCGCCACGCCGACGTCGGTGGAGACCGTCACGTTCGTGCTGTTCTCCCCCGACGCCGCGGCGGCGTTCGAGCACGCGCTCGACGCCGCCGGGGTGTGACGGCTACTCGCCGAGCATCCGGTAGAGCTCGCGGCGCAGGCCGTCGAGCTTCTCGGTCGCGCTCGCACGCTGCTCGGGCGTGCCCTCGGTCGCGACCTGACGCACGACGCCGGCCAGCTTCCGCGCGGCGGTGAGCAGGTCGCCCTGCTCGCGCCACGGGTTGCGGGACTGCGTCCACGCGGCCGCGATCTCGTCGGCGTGCTCCGCGACGTGGGCGCGGCCCTCGTCGGTGAGCGCGTACTCGGCCCGCGCGCCCTCTGACGTCGGAGCGATGAGCCCCTCGTCGACGAGTTGCTGCAGGGTCGGGTAGACGGAGCCGGGGCTGGGGCGCCAGGCGCCCTCCGTCTTGGCGTGGATGGCCTTGATGAGGCCGTAGCCGTTGGTCGGTGCTTCGCTCAGCAGCGACAGGATGGCGCTGCGCACGTCGCCCTTGCGGGCGCGGCCTCCGAACCCCCGCGGTCCGCCGAAGGCGGGGCCGCCGAGGAAGCCCATGAAATCGGCTCCGGGGTGGGGCGCTCCGGGGTGACGGAAGCGGGGGTGCGGGTGGGGCTGGGTTCCCTGTCGGAACCCGCGGGGGTGATTCATGCGGTGCATGGGTTCTCCTTCGAATCGGGATCGGTTCGAGGTCGACTATACGATACATTCCGATATATCGCAATACATCGGTAGACCGAGAGAATGGCTAGCACAAAGTCGACGGAATTTCACCGCCCTACCGCTCCGCGCTCCCCGTTCCTACCGTGGGAGTCGGATCGTCGCGGAAGGAAGAACTCGCGCGTGAAGACGCTGCTGTGGCAGGGCCACTCGATCGACACCTCCGACGAGGTCGCCGACACCGCCTTCGAACTCGCCCGCCTGCTCGTGAGCTTCAGCCGGGTGGAACGCATCGACCTGCCCGCGGAGGTCGACGGCCACGCCACCACGGCATCCCTCGTCGTCGGAGTCGGCATGGGACTCGGGATGCTCACCCAGCCCGGCGAACCCGATCACGAGATCGCGGGCAGTGCCGACGCGATCGCGCACATGCGGCAACGGATCTCGCGACTCGACGACGCGCCGTCCGCCACCGAGTTCCGCCTCCCCGACGACTTCACCGTGCTCGACCACGACATCACGACGTAGGGTCGGCCGAGGTCAGGGCGTGACGCGCCGGGCCTCGAGCTCGATGCCGCGCGCGACGTAGGCGGCCGCGCTCATCGACGCGAGCAGGGCCGAGTCGAGCCGCGGCACTCTGCCGTCGAGCACGAACATCAGGTCGGCGTCGCGGTGGATCCAGAGCGACTCGCGCGGCTCCTCGACAGCGTCGGGGTCGGGGTCGGGGTCGATCCAGGTGATCGCGAACGACTCACCTCGGCGGAGCTTCGCCGTGGCGACCACGCGGAGGTGGGCGAGGGTGACATCGTCGATCTTGAGGGCAAGGCGGGACGCGCCGTAGTACAGGGTTCCCACGTGCTCCTCGGTGCCGGTCGGCGCCCCGGCCGAGGGTCTGCGCCGGGGGTCGGATCGACGGTAGGCGAGCATCCTTCGCTCTCGTGAATCGGAGGTGGGGGGATTGCGCGCGGGAACCGCGATCGTGTAATCGGATCCGTCAGACTGGTGGCGATGATCGCCGAACGACTGCTCGACGTGCTGCTCGTGCTCGCCCTGCTCGTCTTCATCGGCGAGGGCGTGCGCAACGGCCTCGCCCGCAGCCTCGGGGCCATCCTCGGCGTCATCGCGGGCGGTGCCGTCGCGTTCCTCGCGATCCCGCTGCTCTCGGCCGCCGTGCCCGATCCGTTCTGGCGCGTCGCCGTCATCGTCGCGACCTCGCTCGTGCTGCTGTTCGGCGGCCACGCCCTCGGTGCCCGGATCGGACGCGGCATCCGCGATCGCGACCCCGACCGCGAAGGCCCGGGCGCCGGCAGCCGATTCGCCGGAGGTGTCGCGAACGGCGTCATCGCCGCCCTCGCGATCTCGCTCGTCGCGGGCGGCGTCGGCTCGATGGGTGTGCCCCTCTTCAGCCAGGCGATCTCCGGCTCGTACGTGCTCCGGGCGATCGACGCGGTCACGCCGCCGCCCGTGGATGCCGTGCTCTCCCGAGTGCGGGCCGCCGTGCTCGAAGAGGGTCTGCCGGTCATCGGCGAGGCGCTCGGCGGTGTCGCCACCTCCCCCGGCATCCCCGACGTGCCGACCGACACCGACCCGCTCACCGCGGCGGCGCAATCCGTCGTGCGCATCGGCGGCACGGCCTTCGCGTGCGGCCAGAACCAGACCGGCACCGGGTTCGTCGTCGCACCCGACCGTATCGTCACCAACGCGCACGTCGTCGCCGGCGTCGACCAGCCGATCGTCGACGCGCCCAACGGCCAGAGCCTCGAGGGCCGCGTCGTCTACCTCGACCCGGTCGACGACCTCGCGGTGATCGCCGTCGAGGGGCTGCTCTCCCCCGCCCTCGCGCTCTCGCCCGAGCTGGGCGTCGGCGCGGAGGCGGTCGTCGAGGGCTACCCCTACGGCGGGCCGTTCACGATCGGTGCCGCCGAGGTGCTCGCGGTCTCGACCGAGCAGATCCCCGACATCTATGGCTCGGCCCGGTCGCCGCGCGAGATCTACTCGCTCGCCGCCGTCGTGCAGCCGGGCAACTCCGGCGGACCGCTGCTCGCCACCGACGGCACGGTCGCGGGGGTCGTGTTCGCGCGGAGCGCCGACGATCCCGAGCTCGGATACGCCATGACGAACGCCGAGCTCGAACCGGTGAGCTCCGCGGCCCCCGGCTTGACGGCGCGCGTCTCCTCCGGCAGCTGCGTGCGCGGCTGACGCCCGCTGTCAAGACCCCGACGCGCACCCCCGCCGGTCCTAGGGTCGGAACCAGCTGGGAAGCCGAGGCCTCCGAATCCCCGGGACGGGATCCGAATGCCGTCACGAGGGGATACCACGATGACCACGACCCAACACAGCCCGCGCCGCGACCTCGCGCTCACCATCATCACCGCGATCGTCGGTGTCGCCGCGACGGTCTTCGCGGTGGCCGCGACCGCCTACATGTTCGCGCTCTGACTTCTAGCTCTGACTTCTCGCTCTGACGTGGCGCTCTGACACTTGACGTCGCCCGTCGACGGGTGCACCCTGGAGTCAGAACAACTCATCGCCCAGAAGAGTCGGAGTCAGTGACCCGCCACTGGGCGATGAGTCTTTAACAGCATTCGGTCTTTAATGAGGGCATGGCCGCACCCGACGTCGACTACTCGCCCCTGCTGAACACTCCGACGCCGCAGGACGTCACCGAGTACAAGCGGCAGTCGCGCGCCTCGGGCGCCAGCTGGGCGTCGATGTCGGTCGGGTCGATCCTCACCGTCGTCATCGTGGCCATCGTCGCGGTGGCCTTCATCCTCCCGGTCTTCGGCGGCATCCTCGGCTCGATCATGTCCACGGCCGACCGCAGCCCGATCTCGACGATCTTCCTCATCGTCTTCGTCGCCGGCATCGGGCTCGTCGGGTTCGCGATCATCCGCGTCGTCGCGGGCGGCTCCGGCCGCTGGGGCCGCTGGTTGAAGATGGATCGGTTCGCGCGGGCCAACGGCTTCGAGTTCTCACCGGCCTCGCCGAACCCGTCCTACCCGGGCGCGATCTTCCAGCTCGGCGACAGCCGGACTGCGGTCGAGCACTTCCGCACCGTGGAGGGCCGATTCCTCGACTTCGGCAACTACCGGTACACGACGGGCTCCGGCAAGAACCGCACGACGCGCACGTGGGGCTTCCTGGCCGTGAAACTCGACCGGAGGCTGCCGCACATGGTGCTCGACTCGAAAGCCAACAACGGGCTCTTCGGCGGGAGCAACCTGCCGGCGACCTTCTCGAAGGATCAGATCCTGTCGCTCGAAGGCGACTTCGACCGATACTTCACGCTCTACTGCCCGAAGGAGTACGCGCGCGACGCGCTCTACGTGTTCACGCCCGACCTCATGGCCCTCCTCATCGACGAGGCGGCCCCGTTCGACGTCGAGATCGTCGACGACTGGATGTTCGTGTACTCGGCCAGCGCGTTCCCATCCGCTCAGCCGGCGGTCTACGAGCGGCTGCTGCGCATCGTCGCGACCGTCGGAGCGAAGACGCTCACCCAGACCGACCGCTACCACGACGACCGGGCGGCCGTGCCCTTCACGGCGAACACCGTCGCCCCGCAGGGGACGCGGCTCAAGCGCAGCGTCAGCGTCGGCGCCATCCTGCTCATCGTCGCGGCGTGCGTCATCTGGGGCTGGAGCTTCTTCGCCGACATCTTCAGCGCGTTCTCGGGCGGCTAGCTGTACTGAGCCGGGACCTGGTTGACAGGTTGGGGCTTGAGAATGAGGAGAACCTCCGGGCTTAGTGGAGCTGTCTAGGTCCCACTTCCCGGAGGTTCTCGTGCCCCAAGTTATCCCGCGTCTGTCGCCGTTTGGCAGGGCG
>NZ_JBMRCP010000125.1:0-6531 GCF_057350545.1 Pseudolysinimonas sp.
CGCCCTGCCAAACGGCGACAGACGCGGGATAACTTGGGGCACGAGAACCTCCGGGAAGTGGGACCTAGACAGCTCCACTAAGCCCGGAGGTTCTCCTCATTCTCAAGCCCCAACCTGTCAACCAGGTCCCGGCTCAGTACACCTAGCCGAACAGCCCCGGCCGAACCGCCCTAGCGGGCTCCCGACGCCTCATCCGACGAGGGCTTGACGTCCGAGCGGTTCGGCGGGGCGGCATCCTCGCCTACCTCGATCGCGAACGACGACGCGAGCACGCCGACGCCGGCCCCGAGCAGCCCCCAGAACACACCCCACCGGTGCTTGCCGAGGAGGGCGTCGACCGACAGCGGTCCGGGCCCGTCGATCGTGAGCGCCGTCGCGGAGGCGGCCAGCGCGAGGTTGTACTCGTAGCCGCCCTTCGCGTTCCAGAAGCCGTTGCGCGCGTGCACCTTCGCGGTCGCGGTCGCCATCGCCGAGGTCACCGCGGCAGTCGCTGCCGGCATCCCCGCCCCGAGCACGATGCCGACCCCGCCGAGGGTCTCCGCGAGCGCCGCCGCGAGGGCGTTGCGGCGCGTCGGGTACATCCGCGTCTTCTCCATCATCTTCTCGGTGCCCTCGAGCCCCGGTCCGTCGAAAGCACCCGTGAGCTTCTGCAGCCCGTGCCCGATGAAGATGCCGCCGATCACGATGCGCAACAAGAGTCGTCCGAATCCCATGCACCCCAGTCAACCTCGCGACGCGACGCGGCGGCGGGGGGTGGCGTCAGCCCAGAGAACGAGCTAACAGCCTGCGGGTGGCCCAGCTGTTCGGAAGATGGCCGACCGCGAGCACCGCGGCGCTCGCGACGACCCACCACGACTGGAGCCACACGCCGGCGCCGAGGAAGGCGACCACCGGCAGCACCGCCATCGGGATCGGCAGCGGGCCGACCGACCGATACAGCACGTCGAATCGCCGCACCGCGAGGTACCGCCCCCACAGCGCGAGATATCCGCCGACTGCGACCGCCACCGGCGCGAGCCACCAGTTCGGTGCCGCTGCGGATCCGGTGAGGGCAGGCGTCACGAGGCAGGCCGCCTGCCCGACCCGCTCGAGCACCGTGAACGGCAGACCCGCGTCGGCCGTGCGCATCCCGTCCCGCGGCGGGGCGACGAGCAGCAGGAGGTTCGGCGCGAGCACGGTGAGCGACACGAGCGCGCCGGCGATCGAGAACGTCATGCGCACATGCTGACGCACGAACCGACACGAGCAGCATCCGAGAAGCCGCTGTCCGAGCCCGCCGCTACCGTAGTCGCATGCCGACGTCCGATCCCGCCGACAGCCACGACCTCATCCGCGTCCAGGGCGCCCGCGAGAACAACCTCAAGAACATCTCCGTCGAGCTGCCGAAGCGTCGACTCACCGTCTTCACCGGCGTCTCCGGATCGGGCAAGTCGAGCCTCGTCTTCGGCACGATCGCCGCCGAGTCGCAGCGTCTCATCAACGAGACCTACCCCGCGTTCGTGCAGGGCTTCATGCCGAGCCCCGGACGCCCCGACGTCGACGTCATGGAGGGGCTCACGACGGCGATCATCGTCGACCAGGAACGCATGGGCGCCAACTCCCGCTCGACCGTCGGCACGGCGACCGACGCGAACGCGATGCTGCGCATCCTCTACAGCCGCCTCGGCGAGCCCCACATCGGCGGTCCGCAGGCGTTCTCGTTCAACGTCGCCTCGGTCTCGGGCACCGGGTCGGCGCAGACGGCGAGCGGCAAGCAGATCGAGCGCGAGTTCGTGTCCACCGGCGGGCAGTGCCCGCGCTGCGAGGGCATGGGCAGCGTGAGCGACATCGACCTCGCCGAGCTGTTCGACGAGAACAAGACGATCGCCGAGGGAGCCCTCACGATCCCCGGCTACAACGCGACCGGATGGGCGGTGCGCATCTTCACCGAATCCGGCCTCGTGCCCGCCGACGTGCCCATCAAAGACTTCACGCCGGAGCAGCGCCACGACTTCCTCTACAAGGAGGCGACGAAGGTCAAGGTCGCCGGCATCAACATGACCTACCTCGGCCTCGTGCCGAACGTGCAGAAGTCGTTCCTCAGCAAAGACGTCGAGGCGATGCAGCCGCACATCCGCGCGTTCGTCGAGCGCGCCGTCACGTTCACGGCGTGCCCCGACTGCGGCGGTTCACGGCTCAACGAAGGCGCGCGCTCCTCGCGCATCCAGGGCATCAACATCGCCGAGGCGTGCGCGATGCAGATCAGCGACCTCGCCGAGTGGGTGCGCGGCCTCTCCGCGACGAGCGACGTCGGTCCGCTGCTGAAGAACCTCCAGCAGACGCTCGACTCGTTCGTCGAGATCGGGCTCGGCTACCTCACGCTCGACCGCCCGTCGGGCACACTCTCCGGCGGCGAGGCGCAGCGCACGAAGATGATCCGTCACCTCGGATCGAGCCTCACCGACGTGTCGTACATCTTCGACGAGCCGACCGTCGGCCTCCACCCGCACGACATCGCGCGCATGAACGACCTGCTGCTGCGCCTCCGCGACAAGGGCAACACGGTGCTCGTCGTCGAGCACAAGCCCGAGACGATCGCGATCGCCGACCACATCGTCGACCTCGGGCCGCGGGCCGGCGTCAACGGCGGCACCGTGCAGTTCGAGGGCACCGTCGAGCAGTTGCGCGCGAGCGACACCCTCACGGGCCGCCACTTCGATGACCGCGCGACGCTCAAAGGCGCGGTGCGCACCCCCACCGGCAAGCTCGAGATCCGCGGCGCCACCCGCCACAACCTGAAAGAGGTGGATGTCGACATCCCGCTCGGCGTGCTGTGCGTCGTGACCGGCGTGGCCGGGTCGGGCAAGAGCTCCCTCATCCACGGATCGATCCCGAAGGGTGCCGACGTGGTGTCGGTCGACCAGGGCGCGATCAAGGGCTCGCGCCGCAGCAATCCGGCGACCTACACGGGGATGCTCGACCCGATCCGCACCGCCTTCGCGAAGGCCAACGGCGTGAAGCCCGCGCTGTTCAGCGCCAACTCCGAGGGCGCCTGCCCCGTCTGCAACGGCAACGGCGTCATCTACACCGACCTCGGCGCGATGGGCTCCGCCGCGACCGTCTGCGAGGAGTGCGAGGGCAAGCGGTTCCAGGCGGCGGTGCTCGAGTACCGGCTGGGCGGTAAAGGCAGCGGCAAGAACATCAGCGAGGTGCTCGGGATGTCGGTCGTCGACGCCGTCGACTTCTTCGCTGCGCCCGAGTCGAAGATCCCCGCCGCGCAGGCGATCGTGCAGCGCATGGCCGACGTCGGCCTCGGCTACCTCACGATCGGCCAGCCGCTCACCACGCTCTCCGGCGGCGAGCGTCAGCGGCTCAAGCTCGCCATCCACATGGCCGACAAGGGCGGCGTCTACGTGCTCGACGAGCCGACCACGGGCCTGCACCTCGCCGACGTGCAGCAACTGCTCGGGCTGCTCGACCGCCTCGTCGACGCGGGCAAGTCGGTCATCGTCATCGAGCACCACCAGGCCGTCATGGCGCACGCCGACTGGATCATCGACGTCGGTCCGGGCGCCGGCCACGACGGCGGCACCATCGTGTTCGAAGGCACGCCGGCCGATCTCGTCGCCGCGAAATCGACCCTCACCGGCCAGCACCTCGCGACGTACGTGGGCGCCTAGGCCGGATCGTCCCGACCGGCCGGGCCGGTCGACGCGACCCCGCGGTACTCGTCGAGGATCGTCGGCGAGCCCTCCGGTGCCGGGATGACCTCGATCGGATCGCCGGCGCGCACCCGACCCGTCTCGAGCACGCGGAAGTAGGTGCCGAGTCGGCGCGCGTCGGAGAACCGACGCACCCACCCGTTCGACTCCTCCCCCATCCAGCGGGCGAACGTCATGCACGGAGTGCGCGCGTGCGTCACCTCGAGCAGCACCGCATCCTTGCCCGTCCCGATGCGCCAGCGCTCCCCCACGCGCACGTTGCTCGTCTCGACTCCCGCCACCCGGAGGTTCTCGCCGAAGAACCCGGGAGGGATGTCGCGGGCGAGCTGCTCGGCCCACCAGTCGGCATCCTCGTCGGAGTAGGCGTACACCGCCTGGTCCTCACCGCCGTGGTGCTTGCGATCAGCCTGCACGTCGGCGTACAGCCCGAGCCGCCCGATCTTCACCGGCCCGTCGACGGGCTGCTTGTCGATCGCGGTCGTGCCGACGGTGCCCGGGTCGTCGTGAAGTCGTGTGACGACGCACGCGGCGATGAGACGGGCGGGCATGGCAACCACCCTAGGGCGCGGGGCACCCTATGCTGGCGCTCGTGCCTCGAACCACGCCCCCGTTCCGCGCCGATCATGTCGGCAGCTTCCTGCGTTCAGCTGCGGTGAAGGAGGCTCGCGCGCAGCATGAAACAGGGGTTCTCGATGATGCGGGTCTGCGTGCGGTCGAAGACCGCGAGATCGTCGACCTGATCCGCCAGCAGGAGGGAGTCGGTCTGCAGTTGGTGACCGACGGTGAGTTCCGACGGTCGTGGTGGCACTTCGACTTCATCGGCCTGCTCGACGGTGTCGACATCATCGAGATCGATCACGGCATCCAGTTCGCCGGTGTGCAGACCAAGCCGAAGGCGCCGCACGTGAGCGGCAAGATCGGGTTCCCCGCGGATCATCCGTTCCTCGACCACTTCCGCTTCCTCGCCGCGAACACGTCGGTGACGCCGAAGATGACGATCCCCTCGCCGACCGTGCTGCACTGGCGTCTCGAAGCAGATGGTGTCGACGCGAGCGTCTACCCCGACCACGAGGCTCTCTTCGACGACCTCGCCGCCGCCTACCGTGACGCCGTGCGGGCGTTCTACGACGCGGGCTGCCGATACCTGCAGTTCGACGACACCGTGTGGGCCTACCTGTGCTCCCCCGCCGAGATCGAGAAGGCCCGCGGACGCGGCATCCCCGTCGACGGAATCGCCGAGCGGTACGTGCAGCTCATCAACGACTCGCTGCGCGACAAGCCCGCCGACATGGTCATCACGACCCACGTGTGCCGCGGCAACTTCAAGTCGACCTGGATCTCCTCCGGCGGCTACGAACCCGTCGCCGAACACCTCCTCGCCGGCTGCGACTACGACGGCTACTTCCTCGAGTACGACTCCGAACGCGCCGGCGGCTTCGAGCCGCTGCGGTTCCTGCCGAAGGGAGACAAGATCGTCGTCCTCGGCCTCATCACCTCCAAGAGCGGCGACCTGGAAGACCCCGACGACGTCACGAAGCGCATCGAGGAGGCCACCGAGTTCGCGGCCCTCGACCAGCTCGCCCTCAGCCCCCAGTGCGGCTTCGCCTCCACCGAGGAGGGCAACATCCTCACCGAAGACCAGCAGTGGGCCAAGATGCGCGAGATCGTCGAACTCGCGCGCGAGGTCTGGGGCTAGTCCCGCGACGCCCCGGAGGTCAGCGCCGGCTCAGCGCTTGCGCTTCTCCCGCACGCGCATGTTGACGACGATCGGCGAGCCCTCGAAACCGTAGACCTCGCGCAGACGCCGCGTGATGAACCGGCGGTAGCCGGGATCGAGGAACCCCGTCGTGAACAGAACGAACGTCGGCGGACGCGTGGCCGCCTGCGTGCCGAACAGGATGCGGGGCTGCTTGCCGCCGCGCACCGGATGCGGGTGCTCTGCCGTGAGCTCGGCCAGCAGCGCGTTGAACTTGCCGGTCGGGATGCGCGTGTCCCACGAGTCGAGGGCGACCTCGAGCGCGGGCACGAGCTTCTCGAGGTGGCGACCGGTGCGGGCCGAGATGTTGACGCGGGGCGCCCACGACACGTGCGCGAGGTCCTGCTCGATCTCGCGCTCGAGGTAGCGTCGCCGCTCGTCATCGAGGAGGTCCCACTTGTTGAACGCGAGCACGAGGGCGCGGCCCGACTCGAGCACGAGCTCGATGATCCGCAGATCCTGTGTCGACAACTCCTCGGTCACGTCGAGCACGACGATCGCGACTTCGGCCTTCTCGAGGGCGGCCGCGGTGCGGAGCGACGCGTAGAAATCGGCGCCGTGCTGCAGATGCACGCGCTTGCGGATGCCGGCGGTGTCGACGAAGGTCCAGATACGTCCGGCGAGCTCGATGTTCTCGTCGACGGGATCGCGGGTCGTGCCGGCCGTCGGGTCGACGACGACGCGCTCCTCACCGGCCGCCTTGTTGAGCAGCGAGCTCTTGCCCACATTCGGGCGGCCCAGGATGGCGACCCGGCGGGGTCCGCCGATCTCCTGCTTCGCGACCGCGGAGACCGCGGGAAGGATCTTCATGACCTCGTCGAGCACGTCGGCGACGCCGCGCCCGTGGATCGCCGAAACCGGCCAGGGCTGACCGAGCCCGAGGTTCCACAGCGCGGCGGCCTCGGGATCCTTGATCGCGTCGTCGGACTTGTTCGCGACGAGGATGACCGGCTTCTTCGTCGCGCGCAGCATCCGCACGACGTGCTCGTCGGTCGCCGTCGCGCCGACGTTGATGTCGACGACGAACAGCACGGCGTCGGCGAGGTCGATCGCGACCTCCGCCTGCGCGGCGAC
>NZ_JBMRCP010000126.1:0-27610 GCF_057350545.1 Pseudolysinimonas sp.
CCCGGCTGGCCAGGCCCGGCGGGCGCGCGTGGAGCGGGCGACCGCGGGTCCCCCGCGTGGCGTCGTGCGGCGTGCCCAGCGGGCCGGCAGGTCGGGTCCGTCCCACACCTGGATGACGCCCCACACCGCCGCGGTGATCGGCACCGCGAGCACCGCTCCGACGACGCCGCCGATCGCCGCGCCGACGGTGAGGGCGATGAGGATGACGAACGCGTGGAGCTTCATCGAGCGGCCCATGAGCACGGGCTGCAGGAAGTTGCCCTCGAGCTGGTTGACGAGCACGACGACTCCGACGACGAGCAGCGCGTTGACCCAGTCGTTGGCGACGAGGGCGACGAGGGCGGCGAAAACTCCCGCGAGTGTGGCGCCGACGATCGGGATGAACGCGAGCAGGAAGACGAGCACCGCGAGCGGCACGGCGAGCGGCACGTCGAGGATCAGCAGCCCGATGAAGATGCCGACCGCGTCGACGAGGGCGACGGACGCCGTGCCGCGCAGGTAGGACCCGAAGACCGTGACGGTCTTGTCGCCGATGCGCTGGGCGCGCTCGTAGTTCTCGCCGCGGAACGGGCGCAGCAGGAACTCCCAGAGCTGCGGGCCGTCTTTGAGGAAGAAGAACAGGATGGTGATGAGCAGCACGAGCCCCGTGAGGAACGACGCGACCGCCCCGAGCCCCGCGATCGCGCCCGAACCGAACTGCGCGCTCGTGAGGAAGTCGGTCACCTGGTCGAGCAGGGCGTCGAGTTCGTCGGCCGTCGGGAAGAACGGCAGGTCACGCGCCCAGTCGGTGAACGTGTCGAGGCCGTCGCGCGCTTGCACGTACAGCTCGTCCCACTGGTTGCGCACCGCCGAGACGATGAGCCAGCCGACACCGCCGAGCACCGTCGCGATCGCCAGCATCGCCAGCAGGGTCGCGACCACCGACGGCACACCGCGCCGCCGCATCCAGCTCATCACCGGGGCGAGTGCGCACGCGATGATGAGCGCGAGGACGAGCGGGATGGTGACGAGCGTCAGCTCGCGGATGACGAAGATGATGCCCGCGACCACCGCGACGACGACGAGGATCTGGATGGCCCGGGTGGCGAGTCGACCGAAGGCGTCGGCCCACAGGCTCCAGGGCGCTCGTCGCGCACCGAGTTGGACGTCGCCTTCGGCGATGCGGACGGGCTTCGGCTCGCGGCTGCGGAAGATTCGCACCGCACGACGCTACGCCGCCGCGACGCCGGAGTGGTGGGTCTTCCCCCCGGCGCCCGTCGGAGCTAGGGAGGACGGTCGATCGGGCTTACCCTGGGTCCACCGTCGTAGCCCAGACCTCGCTACGTGATCATCACTGGAGGGGTCATGAGAAGCACGACTGGAATCGATCGCCGGGCCGTAGTGCCCGCTCCGACCACCGCGACCGCCGCGTTCGTCGTCGGCCATCAGGATTACTCCTGGACGGGCGACGCGCGGGTGCCGGGCACCGCCGAACTGCCCCACCGCCCCGGCATCCTGCACGCCGCGCTCGTGCGTGCGCCTGGGCCCGGACCCGAGGACGGGTGGTTCCAGGACTACTCGCGGGGTGGCCCGGCGTGGCGCGCGCTGTGCGGAGTCGAACTGCTCGCCGTCTCGCCGCGGTTCTTCGACGACGCCGTCCGCTGGTCGTGCCTGCGCTGCGCGGGGGTCGTCGACCTGTGGCTCGACGATCCGAGGATGGTCTCCTGGGAGCGCGAAGTGCAGCGTCCGCGCCAGGTCTCCTACGCCTGACCTTGTGGCTCTCCGCGCGATCTCGTGACCCGGGTATGCTGCAGATCCGGGCACCGAGACCATGCGCCTGTCCTCACCTCGACGATGGGCGCTCATGACCGACATCCCGTTCGACCCGCGGGTCGCTCGCCGTGGCCGACCGTTCGGCGAACGGCGCTCATGACGAGCGCGAAGGTGACCGCCGCGAGCGCGAGACTCACGGTCGCGGGCCTCGACGATGACCTCTGCGCTCCGTTCGTCGACGCGATCGACGTGACCGGCGCGTCGATCTCCACGCTGGGCAAGCCGCTCGGTGCGCAGACCGTCGGCGCGAGCGATGCGACCGCGGCGCGGGTGTCGGAGATCCAGATCGACCTCGGTGAGGGGCCGTCGTGGGCGGCTCTGACATCCCGCGCCCCCGTACTCGAAGCCGATCTCCAGCGCCACGGCGGCGAGGGCTGGCCGGCCGCGGGCGCCGCGCTCCGGTCGACCGGGATCGGCGGACTCCATGCTTTTCCTCTCTTCGTCGGCACGATCGACGTCGGTTCGGTCGACCTGTACACGGCCGACCCCCGCTGGCTGACCTCGGAGCAGATCGAGGACACCTCCGCGCTCGCCCGGATCGCGGCACGCCAGGTGCTGCGCCGGGCGATGGCCGGCCTGCGCGACGTCGACGGCGGCATGCCCGAGATCGCCTACTCCCGTCGTGAGGCTCACCAGGCCACCGGGATGATCGCGGCGCAGATGACGTGTGGCGTCGACGACGCCGCCGTCCTGCTGCGCGCCCACGCCTACGCCGAGGGCCGGACCGTCATGGATGTCGCCGTCGACGTCGTCGCCCGCCGCCTGATCTTCGCCCCGCACCACTGAGACCGACCTAGGATGCGATATGACCCGCACGCGTGAAGAGCACCTCATCGAGACCTTCGTGACGATCGCGGACTCGCTCGTCGCCGACTACGACGTCGTCGATCTGCTGCAGACGCTCATCGAAGAGTGCACGGAACTGTTCGACGCCGCCGCCGCCGGCATCCTGCTCGTCAACTCCGACCAGGAGTTCGAGGTCATCGTGTCGACGAACGAGCGGAGCGAACTGCTCGGGCTCATGCAGCTGCGCGTCGGGGAGGGTCCCTGCGTCGAGGCGATCACGACCGGCAAGGTCGTCACAGTGGGCGATCTCGACGCGGTCGCCGAGAGATGGCCCCGATTCGCCAGCGCCGCGCGGGAGTCGGGCTACGTGGCGATCCACGCGATCCCGCTGCGCCTGCGCGACTCCACCATCGGGTCGCTCAACCTCTTCCGCAACCACACCGGCGAGTTGAACGCCGCCGACGCCGCCGCGGCGCAGGCGCTCAGCGACGTCGCGACGATCAGCATCCTGCAGGAGCGCCTCGTGCGCGAGTCCGACCTCGCCCGCGGTCAGCTGCAGCGTGCCCTCGACAGCCGCGTCGTCATCGAGCAGGCGAAGGGCTACCTCGCCCACACCCAGGGCATCGACATGGACACCGCGTTCGCCCGCATCCGGCAGCACGCCCGCTCCACGCAGACCCGGCTGGGCGTGGTCGCGGCGCAGGTCATCACGGGCGAACTCGCGCTCGACTCCTAGAGTTCGGTCGCACGCGAAGGTCGAGCCGTCGGCGATCCGGACTCAGACGGGCCGATGCGACGTGCGGCGAGGACGTCCCCGTGCGTGGCCGAGTCCGCGGAGCCAGGCCTGGAAGGCCGCGTGAAGGTCGGCGCTGATGCGGGTGGGCACCGCCCCCGTGGTGGCGGGACGGGGCGGGGTGAGAACGGTGCGGCGCATGGTGACCTCTCGAGCGGGGATATGGCCGCCGCTGAGGTCTAGAGCAACGTGGTGCCGAGTGTACGCCCCCGTTCCGCGGGGCGGTAGAGGCGGGGTCAGCCGGAGAGGCCCCAGTCGAGCACGACGGTGAGACGCTCGGCGGTTCCCGAGGCGAGGGCCTCGTAGGCGCCCTGCGCCGCCGAGGGCGGGATGCGCTCGGCGAGGTGCGTCACCCGCACGTCTCCGTCGGCGAGCCAGCGGAACGCGAGGGCCAGGTTCTCGTCGGCACCGCGTTCGGTGAACGGGCCGCGCGTGCGGGGGAGGCGGAACTCCCACCCGCTGCGCAGCACCGCGTACCGGTGGAACACCTCGTGCAGCAGCTGCTGGGCGGTGGTGGCGGTGCGGCGGGTCCACGGCGTGCCGACGAGCACGATCTCGCCGTGGGCTCGCACGCTGCGCACGGCGTCGAGCACCGCTCCGTCGTGTCCCGAGCACTCGAGCACGAGTTCGAAGCCGTCGAGGGCGCCGCGCTCCGTCACCGAGGTGGCCTCGGGTGCGCGCTCGAGCACCCGCACCCCCGCAGGCGCGAGGGCCCGACGCGACTCCTGCGGGTCCCACGCGGTGACGTCGTAGCCGGAACGCACGAGCATCGCCGCGGCGAGGTGCCCGACGAGCCCGAGACCGCTCACGCCGACCGGAGCACCGGCACGGGATGCCGTGGTCGCGAGCGCGGTGAGCGGTACCGCCATGAGGCGGGCGAAGACGGCGTCGAACGGGTCGAGTCCGGCGGGCAGCACCGTCACCTGCGCCGCATCGCGCACCTGTCGGCTGCGATGACCGCACTCGGCGTAGACGAGGTCCCCGAGCTCGACGCCCGCGACGTCCTCTCCGACCTCCTCGACGCGGAAGACCCCGGCGTACCCGGGTCGCACGGGGTAGCGCGGCGGACGTTCGGCGCCGGGGCGGAACGCGCTCAGGATCTCGGTGCCGGGGCTCACGAGCGTGCAGAGGGTGGCGCCGGCCACGTCGTGAGGTCCGAGACGCGCTCGGGGCTCGCGGAGAAGTTCGACCCTGCCTGCTTCGGGGATCGTCAGGACCGTGGTCTGACCCTCGTCGTCGAGCGGCATGGGAACGATCCTACAAGCGCGCCCGCATGCTCCCGTGGTTGGCTGCCGTCATGGCGACGGCGAGCACCGCGACTCCCCACCCCGACGAACCCCACGCGCCGGGAGTCGCCGGCCGGCTGAACTGGCTGCGCGCGGGAGTGCTCGGCGCGAACGACGGCATCGTCTCGGTCGCCGCCCTCGTCGTGGGTGTCGCGGCGGCGACGACGCAGCTCGGGGCGATCATCACGGCCGGGCTCGCGGCGCTCATCGGCGGGGCGATCTCGATGGCGCTCGGCGAGTACGTCTCGGTGAGCAGCCAGAGCGACAGCGAGAAGGCGCTCATCGCGAAGGAGAAGGACGAGCTCGCGCGGATGCCCGCCGAGGAACTCGACGAGCTGACCGCGATCTACGAGGCGAAAGGTCTCAGCCCGGAGACCGCGCGCACGGTGGCGGAAGAGCTCACCGAGCGGGACGCCCTCCGCGCCCACCTCCGCGAGGAGCTCAACATCGATCCCGACGACCTCGTGAACCCCTGGCACGCGGCGCTCGCGTCGGCGGTCGCCTTCACGGTCGGCGCCCTGCTGCCGCTGTTCGCGATCCTCGCCCCGGAGCCCATCCGCGTGCCGCTCACCTTCGGGGTCGTGCTCGTCGCCCTCGCCATCACGGGCGGACTCGGCGCCCGGCTCGGCGGCAGCCCGTGGCAGCGGGGCACCCTCCGCGTCGTCGTCGGCGGCATCCTCGCCCTCGGGGTGACGTTCCTCGTCGGGCTGCTGCTCAACACCACGGGGATCACCGCATGATGCTCGATCGGGCGCCTTGCCCGCTATGGGCTCACTGACGGAGTAGCGCCCCGCCGGGGACGGGAGACGTCCGCTCGGCGAGGCGCCTGCGTGCCGTGCACCCCTGCACCGACACGCGGTTCGGTCAGACGACCGGGTCGTCGGTCTCGGTCACGCGCTGCGTGACGCGCTCACCGCTCACCGGGTCGGTGCCCGTCCGGGTCGTCGACACGGCCGAGCGCCGGCGGAACAGCGCGACCAGGCCGATGACGAACACGACGGCGCCGGCCACCATGAGGATGTAGCCGACCATGTCGATGTTGACGACTCCGCCGAGGTCGAAGTCGAGGGCGAAGACGAGGATGGCGCCGATCACGAAGAGGACGACACCGGTTCCGATGCTCACGAGAGAACTCCTTCCGCCCCGGCCGTTCGGTGGGGACGGGAGGAACGCTACGAGTCGTGCGGGCCGGAGAGGGTGCCTCTTGACAGCGACGCCCCGATCGCACTAGCAACGGAGAAAGACCTGATCAGATCGCCTTCCCGCAGGTCCTCTCGGGAGTGTGAGAATGCTCTCATCTGTCGCCTGAGGTCGCCGCCAGGGGTTTCGATACGCGGCCGCGCGGTGCGCGGGCGGTCCTCAACCAGCGCCGGTCCTGACGGCGCGGCCGGGGGTCTCCTCGGTCGGCAGCCCGTCGGCGACGACCGGGATGCCGCCCACGAGCACGTGCACGAATCCCGTCGACGGGGTGAGGGCCTCGAAGGTCGCGGTGTCGCTCACCGTGGCCGCATCGAACACGACGAGGTCGGCATCCGCCCCCACCTGCACTCGACCCTTCGCACGCAGCGCGGGCACGGCATCCTGCAGCAGTCGCGCGGGCTCGAACGACATCTTGCTCACCGCCTCGGGCAGAGTGAAGACGCCGAGTTCCCGCACGAGCCAGCGCAGGCTGCGGGCGAACGTGCCGGCGCTGCGCGGGTGGGCGACAGCGCCTCCCGGCGTCTCCGTGAGCGGCATCGCATCGGAGGCGATGACGCCCCCGGGCAGGGTGACCGAGGCGAGCAGCAGCCGCAGATCCTCGGGCGTCGTCGGGTCGAGGTACTCGAAGATGCACAGCCCGCCCGGGTCGGCGCGGCGCAGCTCCTCGAGCCGCGCGAGCGAGGCGACCCGCTCCCCGGTCGGCAGGTACGTGAGGGCCGTGGTCGGGGTGCCGAGGCGGGCGAAGCGCTCGGGTGCGAAGAAGTCGGCGCCGATGCCGGTCGAGCCCGCGCCGTACGGGTAGGTCTCGGTGGTCAGTCGCACCCCGCGCGACTGGGCGGCGACGATCCGCTCCCGGATGCTCTCGATCTGCCGCAGCGACGTGCTGTTGAGGTGGCAGATGTGCACGTGCGCGCCGGTCGACTCCGCAACGGCGACGAGCTCGGCGGCGCCGTCGAGCGAGGTGCCCGGCTCCTGCATCGACATCGTGCGGGAGTGGGCGAACACGGGCACCCCGCGGCGGGCGGCGAGTTCGGCGATCGCCACGAGTTCCGCGGGGTCCGTCGCGGGCGCATACCCGAGCAGCACGCCGATGCCGAGCGCTCCCTCGTCGAGCGCGTGCTCGAGCAGGGCCAGGATGTCGGCGAGCTCGTGGGGCGACGCAGGTGCGAAGAACCGAGGATCGACCCGCGACTGCTCGACGAAGAACTCGATCGGGGTGACCCCGTCGGTCGGTGTCCAGTCGAGGCCGCACCTCACCGAGAGTCGGGCGAGCGCCCAGCTCGCCGAGTAGCCCACGTGGATCGGACGCACGGCCGCGCTCGCGTAGGTCGCCGCGACCGGGAGGGTGCCGGCCTCGAGCTCGAGCGACGTCGTCACACCGTCGAGCGCCTGCAACCGCGCGCCCTCGAGGGTCTGGGCATGGCTGTGGAGGTCGACGAAACCCGGGGCGACGACGAGCCCCGTCACGTCGAGCTCGCGCTCGGCGGCGATCGGCTCGTTCGAGACCTGCGTGATGCGCCCGCCGGAGATCCCGACATTCCGGATGCCGTCGAGCCCGGTCTCGGGATCGATCACGCGCCCGCCGCGGAGGACGAGCTCGGCCCTCACACGACACGTCCGGGGTGGAAGGCGGCGAGGTCGGCGTCGACCTGCGCATCGGCGGCGACGCCCGAGAGCACGTCGGCGACCGCCGCGGCGAGGCCGAGGGACGTCTGGATGCCGTAGCCGCCTTGGCCGACGAGCCAATAGAGCCCTTCGCGGTGCACATCCCACCCGATGACGGGCAGCCCGTCGGGGCTCAGCGTGCGCAGCCCCGTCCACGAGCGATGCGGCCCCCCGAGGCCGAGCCGCGTCACGCGGTCGACGACCTCGAGGGTGCGCTCGACGATCTCGGGCCGGGGCAGCGCGTCCTCGGCGACGCTCGGCTCGTCCTCGAGCGACGAGGCGAGGATCTCGGCGCCCGACGGCCGCAGATAGAAGGTGTGGGCGGCATCCATCACCATCGGGGCGCGCGGATCGACGGGTTCGCCGTGGACTGCCGCGACGACGACCGTGCGGCGGGTCGGCACGAGCCCGAACGGCTCCGTGCCGAAGAGCTGCGCGGCCTCGTCGGCCCAGGGTCCGGCGGCGATCACGACGGTCGGCGCGCGGAACGTCTCGGCGTCGGTCTCGACGACCCAGTCGGCGCCGTCGCGGCGGGCCCCGGTGACGCCGTGACCCAGGGCGATCTGTGCCCCGGCGGTCTCGGCGGTGGTGCGGAGGTGGTCGCGGAGCGAGGGCACGTCGACCTCGACCGACGCGGAGTCGAGTGCCGCGCCGGAGAGGGCGTCCGCCCGCAGCGCGGGGAAGAGGTCGACGGCCTCGTCGACGGAGAGCGGCCGTAGGTCGGGCATGTCGTCGAGCAACTCCGACAGGTGCGGGGGAGTGTCGGCGCGATCGACCCAGACGAGCGGCCGGGGGGTGACGAGCTCGCCGGGGAGCGCGTCGAGGAGTCGCAGGGTCGCTGCGGTGAACCGGCGGATGGGCGCCGGTCCGTACGTCGGCTGCGACTGCTGCGCCGACCTGCCGCTGGTATGCGTGAAGAGCCGCGGCTCCCGCTCGAGGAGCGCGACGCGGCAGCGCGGGGCAAGGGCGGCGGCGAGCGAGAGGCCCGCGATGCCGCCTCCCACGACGATCACGTCGGTCGGAATCACACGTAATGATCATCCCAATCGGCTTGCTCTTGCAACATTCCTTACAAAGTCCCATGATGTGACACACGAGAAGGAGGGCTCATGGCCGATCAGACCCCGCTGATCACCTGGCTCGAGTCGCTCGCCGCCCAGGCGACGTCGACCCGCACCACGGAGAAGCTCAAAGACGCCCTCGTGCAGAACCCGTCACGCGCGTCCTACGCCTCGATCTCGGAGGTCTCGGCGCTCGCCGAACTCAACATGGCCGCGATCACGCGCACTGCGCAGAGCTGGGGGTTCTCCGGCTGGCCCGACCTGCGCGTCGAGCTGCGCAGCCGCTACCTCGAGTCGCTGTCGTTCACCGAGGTCGCCTCCGAGCGTCGCTCGAGCTCGTCGGACGACCACGTGTCGAGCTCGCTCGACGCCGACCGCCGCGCCCTCATCAGCACCTCGTCGAGCATCGACGTGGATGCCGTGCGGGCCGTCGCCGCGATCGCCGCGACCGCGCGGCGCCGGGTCGCGATCGGCGGGGGCACCTACAAGTCGGTCGCCGACCTGCTCGCCACCTACTTCACCCTCGCGGGCTACCCGACCGTCTCGCCCAACGAGACGTCCGGCATCGTCGGCGCGCTGAGCGACCTCGGCGAGGGCGACATCATCGTCGGCGTCGACCTCTGGCGCGGCTACGCATCGACCCTCGAAGCCCTCGCCCTCGCCCGCGAGAACGGCGCCGTCGTGTGCCTCATCACCGACCGAGGCGCCTCCCACCTCGCCGACGTCGTCGACCACCTCTTCCACGTGTCGAGCGAGTCGTCGACCTTCTTCCCGACGCTCGTCCCCGCCTTCGCGCTCGTGAACGCCCTCGCGACCGAGCTGGCATCCCTCGACCCCGGCGTCGCCGAGGCCTCCTCGCAGCGCTTCGAGCAGATCTGGCGCCGCATGGGCTTCGACGAGAAGCACTGACCACCCGCAGCTCCGACCACCACCGAGAGAAACGAGAACCGATGACGAAGCCGCTCCAGATCGGCGTGATGGTGTTCCCGCACATGACGCAGCTCGACGCCACCGGCCCGCTGCAGGTCTTCACGAGCATCGGCATCTTCGCCCCCGACCCGGGCGTGGAGGTGCACCTGATCTGGAAGGACCTCGAGCCCGTGCCGACCGACGCCGTCATGACGCTCACCGCGACGACGACCTTCGCCGACTGTCCCCAGCTCGACGTGATCTGCGTGCCGGGCGGGCAGGGCACCGATGCCCTCGTCAACGACCCCGAGGTGATCGACTTCGTGAAGCGCCAGGCCGAGAAGGCCACCTGGATCACGTCCGTGTGCACGGGCGCTCTCGTGCTCGGCGCCGCCGGCCTGCTCGACGGCTACCGCGCGACCACGCACTGGACGTCGATGCACCTCCTCGAGCAGTTCGGGGCGACCCCGGTGCACGAGCGCGTCGTCGTCGACCGCAACCGGGTCTCCGGCGGCGGGGTCTCAGCGGGCATCGACTTCGGCCTCACCCTCGTCGAGCACCTCGTCGACCGTCCGACGGCCGAGGTCATCCAGCTCCGCATGGAGTACAACCCCGCCCCGCCGTTCCACGCGGGGCACCCGAGCACCGCTCCGCCCGAGGTCGTCACTCGGTACACGGACCGGGTCGCGCCGAACATGGCGCAGCGCGAGCGAGCCGTGGCCGAGGCCGCGGCGCGTCTCGCGGGTTGAAGGTCTGCCCGACCCCGGCAGGCAACCGTTCCACCACATCCATCCGAGAGAGGAACGCACCACATGTTCACCACAGCACGTTCACGGTGGGGCCGGGCCGTCAAGGTCGCCGCCCTCACCGTCGCGGCCGCGGCAGCATTGTCGCTCGCCGCCTGCACGAGCGGTGGCTCCGACAACGGGAGCGCCGCATCCGACACCCTCACGGTCGCGCTCAGCACGCCGCCGATCAGCATGGACCCGACCACGGCGGGCAACGGCCTGCCGCTCGCCTGGTACATGGCCGTCGCCTACGAGCCGCTCATCCAGCGCGACCCCGACGGCGCCACCGCTCCGGGGCTGGCGACCGAGTGGGAGTACTCGGAAGACCGCCTCACCTTCACGATGCAGCTGCGCGAAGGCGTGCTGTTCAGCGACGGCGACGAGCTCACCGCGGAGGGCGTCGTCGCCTGGCTCGAGCACTACAAGGTCAACGGCACCTTCGCCGGCAACTGGTTCCCCAACGTCACGGGCTTCGAGGCGACCGGTCCGCTCGAGGTGACGGTGCGGCTCAGCTCGCCCGACCCGATGCTGCCCTGGGCCTTCGGGCAAGCAGGCAATGCGGGTGCGATCGTGTCGCCGACCGGCCTCGAGAACCTCGAGTCGCTCGGCACCGAGACGCACGGCGCGGGCCCCTACATGCTCGACTCCGAAGCGACCGTCGCGAACTCCAGCTACGTGTTCGTCAAGAACCCGAACTACTGGGACCCCGACAGCCAGCACTACGAGAAGATCGTCTTCACGGTCATCGCCGACCAGAACTCGACGCTCTCGGCGCTGCGTTCGGGTCAGGTGCAGGTCGCGCAGGGCTCGTCGGCGACCGCGGAGGCCGCCCGCGAGGCCGGCCTCGAGGTGCACCAGGGGCCGTCGGCCATGGTGGGTGCGTACTTCGCCGACTTCGCCGGCACCGTCGTGCCGCAGTTCGCCGACGTGCGGGTGCGTCAGGCGCTCAACTACGCGCTCGACCGTGAGGCCATCACCTCGGCGGTGTACGGCGACTTCGGCACCCCGACGGTCGGCTACACGCCCGAGGGCATCGTGGGCTACCTGCCGGAATTGAACGACGTCTACCCGTACGACCCGGAGAGGGCCAGGGAGCTGCTCGCCGAGGCGGGCTACCCCGACGGCTTCTCGTTCACGATGCTCGCCCAGACCGGTATCGACAACGGCGACCTCCTCGCCGAGGCGATGGTCGCCCAGTGGGCCGAGATCGGCGTCGACGTCGAACTGAAGTCGTACGCATCCTTCGCGGACTACGTGACCGACTACTTCAGCAACCAGTTCGGCATCACGACGCTCAACTACAACTACTCGGAGCAGTTGATCGCCACCTCGGGTCTCGCGATCCCGGGCGCCGCGTACAACACGTTCGGCTTCAGCGACCAGGGCGCCATCGACCTCGTCGCCGAGCAGCGCCGGTACGACACCGACAGCCCCGAGGGTCAGAAGGCCGCCGAGGCGTCGGAGACGTACCTCGTCGAGACGGCCTTCGCCGTGCCGGTCGCGAGCATCGACGCCGTCGTGTTCTCGAACAGCTCGGTGACGAACGTCGACTTCTCGGTGTTCCTGGCCCAGCCGCAGTACTGGCAGCCCGCGGGATAACCCGCATCCACCCCCTTTGCTATTTGCCCGGTTCGGCCGCTACGCGACCCGCGGAAGCGGCCGAATCGGGCAAATAGCCCTTTCGAGAGCGACAGACATGAAACTGGCCACCACCACCGTCGGCGACGGACCGAAGACCGCCGCGCTCGTGCACGGGCTGTCGGGCGACAGCGGCACCTGGTTCGAGTTCGCCCCCTGGCTCGCCTCGCTCGGCTACACCGTGACGCTCGTCGACCAGCGCGGTCACGGGGCGAGCCCCCGGGCGGACAGCTACCTCGCCGAGGACCTCGCCGACGATCTCGTCGACACCCTTCCGGTCGGGATGGACCTCATCGCGGGCCACTCGCTCGGCGGCCGCGCCCTGCTGCTCGCGGTCGAGCGGCTGCGCCCGCAGCGGGCCGTCTACCTCGACCCGGGCTGGAACGTGCCGCCGGAGATGCAGTTCGCCCTCCCGCTCGACGACGACGGCGAGATCGCGAGCGTCGAGGCGCTCGCCGAGCTCGTCCCCGACTACAGCCCCGAGCACGTCGCCAACGCCCGCCGTTCCCTGCAGCTCTACGACCCGGCGTGGGTCACCGCACCCAACCCGGTGCTGCCCGACCAGGAGCCGCCGACGCCGCCCGTCGTGCCCTCGCTCGTCGTGCTCGCCGACCCGCCGGTCGCCGTGCGCCCCGACCTCGAGGAGCGCCTGCGCTCCGGCGGCTACGAGGTCGTCACCGTGCCCGGAGGGCATCACGACCTGCACATCGTGAACCTCGAGCAGACGAAGCAGGCGCTCGCCGGCTGGGTCTAGGCGCGGGTCTCGTGGCCGCCGTCGGCGCGCAGCAGCGCCGTCATCCGGTACGGGATGACCTCGCGCAGGAAGAGGCTGGTCGACGTGCGCAGTACACCGGGGGCGAGCCGCACCTCCTCGGCGACGCGGTAGAGGTCGTCGGGGTCGCGAGCGACGACCCGCAGCAGCAGATCGGTGTCGCCGGCGGGCGCGAAGCACTCGAGCACCTCGGGGATGCGCTCGAGCGCCGCGATCGCCTCGCCGATCTGGTGCTGGTCGAGCTCGAGACGGATGGACGCGCTGACTCCGCGCCCGAGCGACGACGGCTTGACCCGCGCGCTGTGATCACGCAGCAGTCCGGCCTCGGTCATGCGGGTCAGTCGAGCCTGCACGGTCGCGCGGGCGAGCCCGAGACGCTGCGCGATCGCCGCGACGGGGGCACGGGCGTCGTCGTCGAGGTCGGCGAGAATGCGTCGGTCGGTGTCGTCGAGATGCGCCATATCGTGCACTCTACTGTCGCCCGGGAAGGCCCGGATGTAGCAAATCGCTCACTTGAGACGAGTCCTATTGACGATCCGCTTGCTGTGGTGCTGAAATCGGCGACGTATCGGAACCACCACCCCGGTTCAGCCGACACCCTCGACAGTCCACGAGACGAGGAAGCCCCGATGCTCGACACCCTGCGCCGCCCCGCGACGACGTCACCACCCCCGACGCCGTCCCCGTCGCTGCAGCTCGAGCTCATCGTCACCGAGAACCCCGACGCTCTCGCCCGCATCGTGCGGGTCGCGTCGACGACACCGTTCACCCTGCTGACCCTGTGGCTGGGAGCGCCGTTCTCGGGGCGACGGCAGCTGAGGATGTCGGTCGGCGGCGACGAGACGGACTTCGAGACCCTGCGGAAGCGTCTCGATCGCGTGGTCGACATCGTCAAGGTCAAGGTGACGACGCGATGACCGTCGCCGCTCTCTCTCCCGACTGCGAGCCGGACTGCCCGTACTGCTCAGGGCCGGAGACCGACTGATGGCGACCGACGCCGACCCGCTCGGCGATCTCGTCGCGCTCCGCCGCAGGCTCCACGGCATCCCGGAGGTCGGTCTCCATCTGCCGCTCACGCAACGCGCCCTGCTCGACGAGCTCGACGGCTTGCCGCTCGAGGTGGCCGCGGGGCGGGGGCTCTCCTCGATCACCGCGATCCTCCGCGGGGGACGCCCTGGTCCGACCGTGCTGCTGCGGGCCGACATGGATGCCCTCCCCGTCGAGGAGCTCAGCGGCGTCGACTTCGCCTCGACGAACGGCGCGATGCACGCGTGCGGGCACGACTTCCACATGTCGTCGCTCGTCGGCGCGCTCCGACTGCTCGCGGAACGTCGCGCGCACCTCGCCGGCACGGTCGTCGCGATGTTCCAGCCCGGCGAGGAGGGTCACGGCGGCGCCGAGGCGATGCTCGACGAGGGCGTACTCGCCGCGACGGGGGAGATGCCGGTCGCGTCGTACGGCATCCACGTCTTCTCGTTCCTCGACAGCGGCGTCTTCTCCTGCCGCGGCGGCGTCGTGATGGGCAGCATCCTCAATCTCGAGCTGCGGTTCCGCGGACTCGGCGGGCACGCTGCTCGCCCCGAGACGGCGCGCAACCCGATCCTCGTGGCGTCGCTCGCGGTGCAGGCGATCCAGGCGTTCGCGACGCAGACCACGACGCCGGTCGACCCGATCATCGCGACCGTCGGCGCGTTCCAGGCGGGGGATGCCGCCAACGTCATCCCCGACGTCGCGATCCTGCGGCTCAGCATCCGCGCCGTCACGTCGGAACGCGTCGCCGAGGTCGAGGCGGGCATCGTCGGCATCGCGACGTCGCTCGCCGCGGGGTACGGGGTCACGGTCGACGCCGCACCCGGGGCGCGGTTGCCGCCGACCCGCTCCGACCCCGGTGAGTCGGCCCGCGTGCGCGAGGTCGTGACCGAGCTGTTCGGCGCCGAACGGTTCGTCGAGCTCGCGCAGCCCGAGATGATCTCGGAGGACTTCTCGCACGTGCTCGACGCGACGGGTGGGGCGTTCGTCTTCGTGGGCGCCCGCGGCGACGTCGAGGCCCCCGAGTCCAACCACTCGCCGCGCGCGCTCTTCGACGACTCCGTCGTGCCCGACGCGGCCCGCATGCTCGCGGCGCTCGTCGAGAGCCGACTCGCCGACCGGGACTGAGAGCGCCTGGTCAACATGATCGATCGCGGCCATTCGGCACCTACTCTCCTGATCAATTCGATCAGTAAGCAGGAAAACAGTAGTTACCCCTACCGAATCGAGTCACAGTGGTAGTCGAATCGACCGACGGCGCCCGAGCGCGGAGAGGAGTCCCCGTGACACCGCAGGCTGCCCGCGCCCGAGCCGTCCGGCCGTCCGCCGCGATCGAACTCGGACCGCGCCGCTACGTCGCCGACGACGGCACCCTCACCCCCGACGGCGAGCTCGCGGACCTTGACCTCGACCTCGCCCGCACGCTGTACCGCGACATGTACCTCGGCCGCCGCTTCGACGAGCAGGCGTACCACCTGCAGCGCCAGGGCGAGCTCGGCCTGTGGCTCATGGCTCGCGGGCAGGAGGCCGCCCAGGTCGGCACGATGCGCGCCCTCCGCGACACCGACTACGTCTTCCCCAGCTACCGCGAGCACATCGCCGGGATGGTGCGCGGCCTCGGGCCCCGCGAGCTTCTGGCCCAATGGCGCGGCGTCGCGCACGCGGGCTGGGATCCGGCGCGCTTCCGCTTCCACATCTACTCCCTCGTGCTCGGCACTCAGGCCCTGCACGCCGTGGGCTACGCGATGGGCACCCGCTTCGCCGGCGCCGACGAGGTCGTCGTGTGCTTCGTCGGCGACGGTGCGACGAGCCAGGGCGACGTGAGCGAGGCGTTCAACTGGGCGGCGACGCGCGAGCTGCCGATCGTCTTCGTCGTGCAGAACAACGGCTGGGCGATCTCCACCCCCGTCACGCAGCAGTACCGGGCGCCGCTGCCGGGTCGCGCGGCGGGCTTCGGCCTCACGGCCTACTCGGTCGACGGCAACGACGCCCTCGCGGTGCACGCCGTCGTCTCCGAGGCGGTCGCCGGGGTGCGCGCCGGTGGGCCGCCCGCGTTCGTCGAGGCGATCACCTACCGGATGGCGGGGCACTCGACGTCGGACGACCCGCGTCGCTACCGCGCCGCCGCCGAAGAGGAGAGCTGGCACGCGAGAGACCCGCTGCGGCGCCTCGAGGTGCTGGTGCGCTCCCTCGGCACGGACGACGAGTGGTTCGCGCTGCTCGAAGGCGAGGGCGACGAGGTCGCCGCGGCCACCCGTGCGGCCTGCGCCGGCCTCGACGATCCCGACCTGCTCGACCTGTTCGACCTCGTCTACGTCGACCCGCATCCCGACCTCGAACGGCAGCGCGCGGAAGCGGCCGCCCTGCGGGTGTACCCGTGAGCGCGGCCACGGTCGCCGCGCCCGAGCGGCTCAGCCTGGGGGCCGCGCTCACCGCCGCGATGCGCGACGCGATGCGCGACGACCCGGCCGTGCTCGTCATGGGGGAGGACGTCGGCGTGCTCGGCGGCGTGTTCCGCGTGACCGACGGGCTGCTCGCCGAGTTCGGCGAGGACCGGGTCATCGACACCCCGCTGGCCGAGTCGGGCATCGTCGGCACCGCGATCGGACTCGCCCTGCACGGCTACCGGCCGGTGTGCGAGATCCAGTTCGACGGATTCATCTACCCCGCCTTCGACCAGATCGTTTCGCAACTCGCGAAGATGCGGGCTCGCTCGGGCGGCACGATCAAGCTGCCGATCGTCATCCGGGTGCCCGCCGCGGGCGGCATCGGGGCGGTCGAGCACCACAGCGAGTCGAACGAGGCGTACTTCACGCACACCGCGGGGCTGCGCGTCGTATCGTGCTCCTCGCCCTCCGACGCCTACCACCTGCTGCGCGAGGCGATCCGCTCCGACGACCCGGTGATCTTCTTCGAGCCGAAGCGCCGCTACTGGGACAAGGGCGAGATCGAGGCGGACGCGCCGACGCCCGGCAGCGCGCGTCTCGTGCGCGCCGGCACCGACTGCACGCTCCTCGCCCACGGCCCGAGCGTCGCCGTCGCCCTCGCGGCGGCGGAGGCGGCGGAGGCCGACGGGGTGTCGGTCGCCGTGCTCGACCTGCGCTCCCTCGCGCCGCTCGACATGCCGGCCATCGTGTCGGCCGTCCAGGCGACAGGTCGGGCGATCGTCGTGCACGAGGCGTCGATGACCGGCGGCATCGGTGCCGAGCTCGCCGCGCGCATCTCGCAGGAGTGCTTCTTCCACCTCGAGGCGCCCGTGCTGCGTGTCGGCGCATGGGATCTGCCCTACCCGCCGAGCCGTACCGAGAAGGAGTTCCTGCCCGACGTCGACCGCGTGCTCGCGGCGTTGCAGCAGTCGCTCGAGTTCGGGGAGCGCGCGTCGTGACCGAGGTGCGCGAGTTCCGCCTCCCGGACGTCGGGGAGGGCCTCACCGAGGCCGAGATCGTGAACTGGCTCGTCGCCGAAGGCGACGAGGTGACCGTCAACGACGCCCTCGTCGAGGTCGAGACCGCGAAGTCGGTGGTCGAACTGCCGAGCCCGTACACGGGTCGTGTCGCCCGGCTGCTCGTCGCGCCGGGGGACGTCGTGCCGGTCGGATCGTCGATCATCGCGATCACCGAGGCGGGAGCGGTGGATGCCGGGGAACTCGCCGAGGAGAAGCCGGAGCCCGTGCTCGTCGGCTACGGCGTCTCGCACTCTGCCGCACCCCGTCGCCGACTGACCGTCGGTGCGAAGCCCCCGGTCGTCGCGGCGGTCGTCGAGACGTCCGGGCGGGCGCTCGCCGCTCCTCCCGTGCGGGCGCTCGCCCGGCGTCTCGGCGTCGACCTCGCGTCCCTCGCCGGTCCTCAGCCGATCTCCCGTTCCCAGGTGGAGGCGGCATCCGCACCGACCGCGACGCCGGTCGCCGCGCTCCCCGGCGAGACCCGCGTGCCGATCCGCGGCATCCGCAAGGCGACCGCGGCGGCGATGGTGGCCTCCGCCTTCACCGCGCCGCACGCCGCGGTCTGGGTGACCGTCGACTTCACCGAGTCGGTCGAGTTGCTCGGCAAGCTCCGCGCGTCAAAAGCCTGGGCGGGCGTGCGTCTCTCGCCGCTCGTCCTCGTCGCCCGGGCCCTGCTCGTCGCGTTGCGCGAGCACCCCGAGCTCAACGCGTCGTGGGACGAGGCCGCTCAGGAGCTCGTCCTCAAGTCGTACGTCAACCTCGGCTTCGCCGCCGCGACCCCGCGCGGGCTCACCGTGCCGAACATCAAGGGCGCCGAGACGCTCGGCTTCCGCGAGCTGTGCGAGCAGCTCTCCGACCTCGTCGACCTCGCCCGCGAGAACCGCACCCCGCCCGCGGCCCTCGGCGGGGGCACGATCACGATCACCAACCTCGGTCCGCTCGGCGTCGACGGCGGCGTGCCGATCCTCAACCCGGGCGAGTCGGCGATCCTCGCGACCGGCGTCATCCGCCCCACCCCGTGGGTCGTCGACGGCCGTGTCGAGGTGCGGCAGATCGGGCAGCTCGTGCTCTCGTTCGACCACCGTGTCGCCGACGGTGCCGAGGCCGCGGCACTGTTGCGGACGGTCGGCGAGCTGCTGAGCGACCCCGCGATGGCGGCGATGCGCTGATGTTCAGCCCGACCCGGTCACAGCAGTTGCGAGGTGCGGTACTCGATGAGTTCGCGGAGCACGATCGACGTCGCGGTGCGGCGGATGCCGGGCGTGCGCAGAATCTGCTGGCCGACCTCGTAGAGGTGGTCGCTGTCGCGCACGGCGACCTGCACCGAGAGGTCGTTGACGCCCGAGGTGGCGAGGCACTCGAGCACCTCGGGGATGTCGCGCAGCGAGCGCATGGCGGCGTCGAACTGGTCCTGGTCGACGTTCGCGGTGACGAGCGCGCGCATCGGGAGGCCGAGGGATGCCGTGCGCACGAGCGTGCTCGGCGGACGCAGCACGCCCGGAGCGAAGAGCGACGCGACACGGCCCTGCACGGTGCCGCGCGCGAGCCGCAGCTTCGCCGCGAGCCAGCCGAGCGTCGCCCGCGGCTCCTCGTCGAGTGCGGCCATGATGCGGCGCGAGGTGGGGTCGAACTCCGGCTCCGGCATGCGTCGAACGTTAGCCGACCGTTGGTCGGGATTCACACCGAAGGAGCTCAGCGTTGAGCGAAACGATCACCACCCTGCCCGCCTTCGATCACGAGCGCGTCGTGACGGGCGTGGGACACCGTTCCGGTCTCACGATGACCGTCGCGCTGCACTCGAGCGTGCTCGGGCCCGCGCTCGGCGGTTGCCGCACCTGGACCTACGACTCCTGGCTCGACGCCCTCTCTGATGCGCTGCGACTCGCCTCGGCGATGACGATGAAGAATGCGGCCGCCGGGCTCGACGCCGGCGGTGGGAAGTCGGTCATCCGGCTCGCCCCCGGTGAGACGCTCGACGGCGATCGGCGCACCGCGGCGTTCCTCGATCTCGGCGACCTCGTCGAGTCGCTCGACGGCCGCTACCGCACGGCGGAGGACGTCGGCACGACCGCCGACGACATGCAGGTCGTCGCCCAGCGCACGCGTCACGTCGTCGGACTGCCGTCGGCGACGGGGGGATCGGGGGAGCCCGCGGGTCCTACGTCCGAGGGCGTGCTCGCCTCGCTCCGCACCGTCCTCCGCGAGCTGTACGAGGATCCGTCGTTCGCGGGCCGCTCCTTCGTCGTCTCCGGGCTCGGGCAGGTGGGATCGCGCATCGCGACCCGACTGGCCGAGGAGGGCGCCATCCTGACCGTCTCCGACGTCGTCGCGCGCAAACGCGATCTCGCGACCGCGCTCGGAGCGAGCTGGGTCGAGCCCGACGAGGCACTGCTCACGACGGCCGACGTGTTCGTGCCGGCGGGGGTGGGAGGCGTGCTCACGCCGGACGCGATCGAGCGGCTCGACGTGCGCGCCGTCGTCGGACCCGCGAATAACCCTCTCGCAGAGCGCGCGGGGGCCGCACGGCTGCACGAGCGCGGCGTGCTCTACGCGCCCGACTTCGTCGTCAACGCGGGCGGCGTGATCTACCTGACGCTCGCCGCCGACGGTGTCGACCAGGGCACGATCGACACCCGCATCCGCGCGATCGGCGACACCCTCGCGCGCGTGTTCGCCGATTCCGCGGCGACCGGGACGACGCCGCTCGTCGCCGCGGAGGCGCTCGCCTTCGCGCGACTCGATCAGAAGGAGACGGTGCGATGAGGATCGTGGTGCTGGCCAAGCAGGTGCCCGACACATGGGGCGAGCGCGAGCTCGATCCCGCGACCGGCCGGGTCGTGCGGCGCGCGTCGGAGGCGACGGTGGATGAGGTGGCCGAGCGCGCGCTCGAGCTCGCCCTCGTCGCGAAGGACGCCGATCCCGCGACCGAGGTGGTCGTGCTGACGATGGGTCCCGCCCACGCGCGCGACGGCATCCGGAAGCTCCTCGCGACGGGCGCGGACCGCGCCGTGCACGTCGTCGACGAGTCCCTCGCCGGAGCCGACCTCCGGCTCACCGCCCAGGTGCTCGCCGCGGCGGTCGCGAAGCTCGACGCCGACCTCGTGGTCGCGGGCGAGGCCTCGACCGACGGCAACGGCGGCATGATCCCGAGCGCGATCTCGAGCGTCCTCGGGCTGCCGTTCCTCGGCGCCCTCGAAGACACCCGCGTCGGCGCAGGCACGGTGGTGGGCCTGCGCCGACGTGAGGGTGCGACGCAGCGCGTGCAGGCCGAGCTCCCCGCTGTCGTCGCGCTCACCGAGCGCAACGCGGCCCTGCGGTTCGCGGGGCTGCGCGGCGTGATGGGCGCGAAGAAGAAGCCGCTCGAGGAGTGGACGGCCGCCGAGCTGGTGCCCGAGCGGCCGGGCGCACGCTCGGTCGTCGTCGAGACCACGCGACGTCCCGAGCGGGTCGCCGGGCACCGCGAGAACGAGACCGACGACTCAGCCGCGCGGCTCGCCGAGTACCTGCGGGGGCTGGGCGTGCAACCCGCCGCCGCTCTCGCCGCGCAGGGAGGTACCCGATGAGCACCGTGCTGGCCCTGATCGAACTCGACGCCGAGGGGCGTCCCGCCGCGTCGAACCGCGATGTGATCGCCGCCGCGAGCCGACTGGGCGACGTCGTCGCCGTCGTCGCGGCTCCCGCCGCCCGCGCGTCCGAGCTCGGCGCCGCGCTCGGCGAGCTCGGCGCGACCCGGGTCACCGTCGTCGACGTCGCGGGAGCGGACGGGCTGCTCGCCGCCGCGGGCGTCACCGCCGCCTCGCACGCCGTGACCGCCGAGCACCCCTCGGCCGTCGTCGCCGCGCACTCGATCGAGGGGCGCGAGGTCGCCGCCGCGATCGCGATGCGCCACGACGGCGCGCTGTGCGTCGACGCGGTCGACGTCGACGGCGCGGGCGTCGTCACGCACTCCGTCTTCGGCGGGTCGTACGTCGTGCGCTCGCGCATCGAGGGCGGCCTCGCCGTGCTCACCGTGCGCCCCGGCGCCTTCGAGCCGCTCGCTCCCGCGGCCGCCCAGGTGACCGTCGTCGAGGCGCGGGTCGAGGGGCGCTGGGGCGTCG
The DNA here is from genome assembly GCF_057350545.1 of Pseudolysinimonas sp. NCBI lineage: Bacteria > Bacillati > Actinomycetota > Actinomycetes > Micrococcales > Microbacteriaceae > Pseudolysinimonas > Pseudolysinimonas sp. The sequence goes on from NZ_JBMRCP010000126.1 coordinate 21,279, forward strand.
TCGAGTCGACCGAGTCCGACGCTCCCGCCCCGGGCCGCCCCGACCTGCGCGGCGCCCGCGTCGTGGTCGCCGGCGGCCGGGGGCTCGGGAGCGCCGACGGGTTCGCTCTGGCCGAGCGGCTCGCCGACGCGCTCGGCGCAGGGCTCGGCGCCTCCCGCGCCGCGGTCGACGCCGGCTTCGCCCCGCAGAACCTCCAGGTCGGTCAGACCGGCGTCTCGGTGCAGCCCGACGTCTACCTCGCCCTCGGCATCTCGGGCGCGATCCAGCATCGTGCGGGCATGCAGACGTCGCGCGCGATCGTCGCGATCAACGCCGACCCGGACGCGCCCATCTTCGACATCGCCGACTACGGCATCGTGGGCGACGCCTTCACGATCGTGCCGAAGCTGCTCGAGGAACTCGGGGCGTCGCGATGACCGCCGCGGCCCCGGGCCCTCGCTGGCGCAGTCTGCTCTGGATCGCTCCCGCACTCGTCGTCCTCGCGGTGGCCGTCGTGCTGGGCGCCCAGGCCCTGCGCAGCGTGCCCGCGGTCGCCGCCTTCGTCGCCGCCTACCCGGGAACCGCGCCGTCTCTCGCGAGCCCGGCCGGCATCCCGGGGTGGGTCGCCGTGCTGCACGTGCTCAACGCGTTCTTCCTCGTGCTCATCGTGAAGAGCGGATGGGCGGTGCGTACGACCCGTCGTCCGGCGGCGTTCTGGACCCGTAAGAACTCGGGGATGCTCCGCACGAAGCGCCCGCCGAAGCGCATCAGCCTCGACCTCTGGCTGCACTACACGATCGACGCGGCATGGATCCTCTGCGGACTCGCCTTCGTCGTGCTCAGCTTCGCGACCGGGCATTGGACGCGCATCGTGCCGACGTCGCTCGACGTTCTCCCGCACGCCGCCTCCGCGGCCCTGCAGTACGTCTCGCTCGACTGGCCGACCGAGAACGGCTGGGTCGCCTACAACGCCCTCCAGCTGCTCGCCTACTTCACGACGATCTTCGTCGCGGCGCCGCTCGCGTTCCTCAGCGGTCTGCGGATGAGCGCGCTGTGGCCCACGTCGGGTCCGCTCGCGCGCGTGCCCGTCGAACCGGCCCGGAAGCTGCACCTCCCCGTGATGCTCTACTTCGTGCTGTTCACGATCGTGCACGTCGTGCTCGTGCTCACGACCGGCGCGGTGCGCAACCTCAACCACATCTTCGCCGCGCGCGACGACGACGGCCCGCTCGGCGTCATCCTCTTCGCGGTCACCCTCGTCGCGATGGCGGCCGCCGTGATCGCGGCGCGTCCCATCCTGCTGCGCCCGCTGGCATCCCTGACCGGCACCGTCACCCGATAGACCCTGGAGAACCCATGACCCGCGAACTCAGCCACTTCATCGACGGAGTGCACGTCGCCGGCACGTCCGGTCGCTTCGGCGACGTCTACGACCCCTCGGACGGCACGGTGCAGGCGCGTGTGCCGCTCGCCACCACGGCCGAGGTGACCGCGGCGATCGACAGCGCCGCCGCCGCCCAGCCGGCGTGGGGTGCGACCAACCCGCAGCGTCGAGCCCGCGTGCTGCTCAAGTTCCTCGAGCTCGTGGCGAAGGACATCCCGAACCTCGCCCGCACCCTCTCGAGTGAGCACGGCAAGACGATCGAGGATGCCAAGGGCGACATCCAGCGCGGCGTCGAGGTCGTCGAGTTCGCGGCCGGCGCGCCGCACCTGCTCAAGGGCGAGTACTCGTCGAGCGTCGGCACGGGCGTCGACGTCTACTCGATGCGCCAGCCGCTCGGCGTCGTCGCCGGTATCACGCCGTTCAACTTCCCGGCGATGATCCCGCTCTGGAAGGCCGGACCGGCGCTCGCCGCGGGCAACTCGTTCATCCTCAAGCCGAGCGAGCGCGACCCCTCGGTGCCGCTGCGCCTCGCCGAGCTGTTCCTCGAGGCGGGGCTGCCGGCCGGCGTGCTCAACGTCGTCAACGGCGACAAGGAGTCGGTCGACGCCCTCCTGCACGACGACCGCGTGCGCGCGATCGGGTTCGTCGGCTCGACCCCGATCGCGCAGTACATCTACGCGACCGCGGCCGCGCAGGGCAAGCGAGCGCAGTGCTTCGGCGGCGCGAAGAACCACATGATCGTCATGCCCGACGCCGACCTCGACCAGGTCGCCGACGCCCTCATCGGCGCGGGCTACGGGTCGGCGGGGGAGCGCTGCATGGCGATCTCGGTCGCCGTGCCCGTCGGGCAGGAGACGGCCGACGCCCTCGCGGCGAAGCTCACCGAGCGCGTCGCCGCCCTGCGCATCGGACCGGCGCTCGACCCCGAGGCCGACTACGGGCCGCTCGTCTCCCGCGACGCCGTCGAGCGGGTGTCGGCCCTCATCCAGTCCGGCGTCGACGAGGGGGCGACGCTGCTCGCCGACGGACGGGGCTTCACGGTGGAGGGCCACGAGAACGGCTTCTACCTCGGCCCCACGCTCTTCGACCACGTCACGACCGACATGCGGATCTACCGCGAGGAGGTCTTCGGTCCGGTGCTCATCCTCGTGCGCGCCGACAGCTACGAAGACGCCCTGCGTCTGCCGAGCGAGCACGAGTACGGCAACGGCGTCTCGATCTTCACGCGCGACGGGGACGCCGCCCGCGACTTCAGCGAGCGCGTGAACGTCGGCATGGTCGGGGTCAACGTGCCGATCCCGGTGCCGATCGCGTACCACACGTTCGGCGGCTGGAAGAAGTCGGGCTTCGGCGACCTCAACCAGCACGGGCCCGACTCGTTCCGGTTCTACACGAAGACCAAGACGGTCACCTCGCGGTGGCCCTCCGGGATCAAAGAGGGCGCCTCCTTCGTGATCCCGACGATGAGTTAGGAGACGCCATGTCGTTCCCGCCCACGAGCCTCACCGAGGACCAGCGCGCGATCGGCCAGTCGGTGCGCGAGTTCGCCGAAGAGGCGCTCGCTCCGAACGCCAACGAGTGGGATGCCACGCACACCCTGCCTCTCGACGCGCTGCGCCAGGCCGGCGAGCTCGGACTCGGCTCGGTCTACGTCGACGAGGAGCTCGGCGGGTCGGGGCTCGACCGGGTGAGCACCGCGATCGTCTTCGAGGAGCTCGCGCGGGGCGACACCGCCGTCGCGGCGTACATCTCGATCCACAACATGGCGACGTGGATGATCGCCACCTTCGCCGCGCCCGACGTGGCCACCGAGTGGGTGCCGCGCCTCGCCGCCATGAACGAGCTCGCCGCCTACTGCCTCACCGAGCCCGAGGCCGGCAGCGACGCCGCGGCCCTGCGCACCTCGGCGGTGCGCGACGGCGACGACTACGTGCTCACGGGCGTCAAGCAGTTCATCTCGGGCGCCGGGGCGGCGGCGGTCTACGTCGTCATGGCGCGCACGGGCGGCCCGGGGCCGAAGGGCATCACCTCGTTCGTCGTGCCCGCCGACTCCCCGGGGCTGTCGTTCGGCCCGCTCGAGAAGAAGATGGGATGGAATGCACAGCCCACCCGTCAAGTCATCCTGGAGGGGGTGCGCGTCCCCGCCGTGAACCGCATGGGCGACGAGGGCACCGGCTTCGCGATCGCGATGAAGGCCCTCAACGGCGGTCGGCTCAACATCGCCGCGTGCTCGCTCGGGGGCGCCCAGTGGGCACTGGAGCGTACCGTCGCCTACGTGAAAGACCGCGTCGCATTCGGCTCGCGCCTCGCCGACCTCCAGTCGGTGACGTTCCGCATCGCCGACATGGAGACGGGCCTGCAGGCCGCGCGCGGACTCGTGCGCGCCGCCGCCGAGGCGCTCGACCGGAACGACGACGACGTCGCCGCCCGGTGCGCGATGGCGAAGCGCTTCGCGACCGACGTCGCCTTCGATGTCGCCAACGACGCCCTCCAGTTGCACGGCGGCTACGGCTACCTGCACGAGTACGGCATCGAGCGCGTCGTGCGCGACCTGCGGGTGCACCAGATCCTCGAGGGGACCAACGAGATCATGCGGCTCATCGTCGGACGCCACCTGCTCGAGGAGCGCCGATGACCGCCTCCGTGCTCACCCGTGTCGAGGGGCGGCTCCGGCGGATCACGCTCAACCGTCCGGCCGCGATCAACGCGCTCACTCACGAGATGGTCGTGCTGATCGCCTCGGCTCTCGACGCGTGGCGTGACGACGACGTGGTCGAGACCGTGCTGCTCGACGGCGCGGGGGAGCGCGGCTTCTGCGCGGGCGGGGATGTCGTCGCCCTCGCGCGCTCGGGCGCGGCCGACGAGGCCGACGCGTTCTGGCGCGCCGAGTACCGGCTCAACGCCGCGATCGCGCGCTACCCGAAGCCCGTCGTCGCCCTCATGGACGGGCTCGTGCTCGGCGGCGGCGTCGGGCTCGCCTGCCACGCGTCGCATCGCGTGGTCACCGAGCGCAGTCGCGTCGGGCTGCCCGAGACGGGCATCGGCTTCCTGCCCGACGTCGGCGCGACCTGGCTGCTGTCGCGCGCACCGGGGGAGCTCGGGCTGTTCGCCGCGCTGACGAACCGCTTCCTCTCCGGCCCGGAGGCGATCGAGCTGGGTCTCGCCGACGTCCTCGTCGAGAGCGGCGACCTCGAGCTGCTGACGATCGCACTGCGCGACGCCGCGCCCGACGAGGTGCTCGGCGGCTTCGCGACCACCGTGCCGCCGTCGGGGTTGCTCGAGGCGCGGGAGTGGATCGACTGGTCGCTCGCGGGCGACGACCTCTCCGAGATGCTCCGTCGCCTCGACGCCGGAGACGACGCGGCGCACGAGGCTGCCCGGGTGATCCGGTCGAAGTCGCCGACCGCCTCAGCCGTGACGATCGCCGCCGTCCGCTCGGCCGCCCGGGCGGCGTCGCTCGAAGACGCCCTCGTCACCGAGCTGCGCGCCGCCGTGCGACTCGCGGCCTTCCCCGACTTCGCCGAGGGCGTGCGCGCGCAGCTCGTCGACAAGGACCGCACGCCGCACTGGGCGGCGGAGGCCGACGACATCCGCCGCTTCCTCGCACCGCTCGAGCGCGACCTCACCTTCGACTGAGAGGACGATCATGACGACCGTCGCATTCTTCGGCCTCGGCCACATGGGTGGCCCCATGGCCGCCAACCTCGTGAAGGCCGGGCACACCGTGCTCGGTTACGACCCCGACGCCGCCAACGCGGCCGTCGCGGTGCAGACCGGGGTCTCTCTCGGGACGCCCCCCGAGCAGCTCGCCGCGCAGGCCGACGTCGTCGTCACGATGCTGCCCGCCGGACGCTTCGTGCTCGACGTCTACGCGCAGCTGCTCCCGCACGCGCGACCCGGCACCCTCTTCGTCGACTCGTCGACGATCTCGGTCGACGAGTCCCGGCAGGCGCACGCCCTCGCGACGGCCGCCGGGCACCGTGCGCTCGACGCCCCCGTCTCGGGCGGCGTCGGGGGAGCGGCCGCCGGCACCCTCACCTTCATGGTCGGCGGCGACGCGGCCGACGTCGACGCCGGCCGCGAGGTGCTGGATGCCATGGGCGCGAAGGTCGTGCACTGCGGCGGGCCGGGCCTCGGCCAGGCGGCGAAGGTGTGCAACAACATGATCCTCGCAGTGAGCATGATCGCGGTGTCCGAGGCGTTCGTGCTCGGCGAGGCGCTCGGGCTCGAGCACGAGGCGCTGTTCGAGGTCGCGTCGACGTCGTCGGGCCAGTGCTGGGCGCTCACGACGAACTGCCCCGTGCCCGGGCCCGTGCCGGCGAGCCCGGCGAACCGCGACTACGCCCCCGGATTCGCCGGGGCGCTCATGGCGAAAGATCTCGGCCTCGCCGCCTCTGCCATCCAGTCGTCGGGAGTCGCGGCCGAACTCGGGTCGGCGGCGGAGGCGATCTACCGGCGCTTCGCCGAGGGCGACGGCGCCGGCAAGGACTTCTCGGCGATCATCGGCGACATCCGAGCCAAGAGTGGAAGGGTGGACTGATGGAGACGCTCCTCGTCGAGACCCAGGGTCGTGTCGGCCTCATCACGCTCAACCGCCCGAAGGCGCTCAATGCGCTGAACTCGGAGGTGCTCACCGAGCTGCTGGAGGTCGTGCAGCGCTTCGACGCCGACGAGGGCATCGGAGCGATCGTCATCCGCGGGTCGGAGCGTGCCTTCGCAGCCGGCGCCGACATCCGCGAGATGTCCGGCTACGACGCCCGGCGCGCGCTCGTCGAAGGGCTGCTCAACGGGTGGGATGCCTTCACCCGCGTGCGCACGCCCGTGATCGCGGCGGTGCGCGGCTACGCGCTGGGCGGCGGCTGCGAGCTCGCCATGATGTGCGACCTCATCGTCGCGGGCGAGGGTGCGACGTTCGGCCAGCCCGAGATCACGCTCGGCGTCATCCCGGGCATGGGCGGAACCCAACGTC
>NZ_JBMRCP010000022.1:0-12071 GCF_057350545.1 Pseudolysinimonas sp.
CGCGCCATGCGGATGGCGTTCTCGTTGGCATCCGCCCCGCCGTTGGTGAAGAACACCTTGCCGAACTCCGGACCGGCCTTGGCGAGGATGCGTGCCGCCGCTTCGCCGCGCGCGAGGTTCGCGTGCGCGGGAGCCACCATCGGCAGCTCGGCCGCCTGCTGCTGGATCGCGGCGACGACCTTCGGATGCGTGTGGCCGATGTTCATGTTGACGAGCTGGCTCGAGAAGTCGAGGTACTTCTTGCCGTCGTAGTCCCACACCTCGCTGCCGTGGCCGCCGGCCATCACGAACGGCGCGAGCGCGCCCTGCGCCGACCAGGAGTGGAAGACGTGCGCCCTGTCGAGGTCGTACGTGCGCTGCCCGAGAGCGGGGTCGAGGGCGGCGCTGTCGAGGGCGGAGTCGGTCATCGTCGTTGAGCCTTTCGGGTGATGCGAGTGCTGGTGCTGGGTGATGCGGGGGCGGCCGGAGCCGCCCCCGCATCCGGGTTCGGTACTAGATGCCGCCGGCCTTGAGCGTGACGGTGATCGGCGTGAAGCCGTCGCCGTTCACGTCGATGCCTTCGGCCTCCAGGTCGGCGATCGCCTGGAGGATGTAGTCGTTCGAGTACGCCGTGGCGGGCGGCTCGGTGGTGATGAGGCTGACGCCGTCCTGGTTGACCGAGGCGAGCGAGCCCTCGACGGTCTGCGCCCAGGCGTTGGCGTCGATGACGCCGATGCCGTTCGGGGCGGGCCAGACGAGCTTGTTGGTCTCGTTCATCATCCAGAGCTGGTGCCCGGGACCGACCGGGAAGGCCGCCTCCGCCTCGGTCGCGACGGCGTAGGTGATCGACGCACCCTCTTCAGGGTTGTCGCGCGTGTACACCCAGCCCTTGATGACGGCCTTGAGGAACTCGACGGTCTGGGTCGCGAAGGCCTCGTCGCCGAGGTCGGCCGTGCGGGCCCAGATCGCGTCCTGCAGCATGGCGCCGACGGTGTCCGAGTAGTTGACGACGTCGAAGTCGTCTTCGGTGTACAGCTCACCCGTCTCCGGGTTCACCGTCTCGAGCACCTGCGCCCACTCGTTATACGTCATCGCCTGCGCGGCGTCGACGTCGCCGTCGAGGAGGGCGTTCATCGAGAAGTCCTGCGTCGTGATCGAGACGCTCGATGAGTCGAGCCCCTCGGCCGCCATGGCAGCGAAGATCTCCCACTCGTTGCCGAAGCCCCACGAGCCGATGCGCTTGCCCTCGTAGTCGGCGACCGACTCGATGCCGCTTCCCGCGAACGACACCTGGAGGGTGCCCGACGTCTGGAAGATCTGCGCGATGTTGGTGACCTCGATGCCGCTCGCCTCGATCGAGCCGAGCACCTTCGGCACCCACGCGATCGCGTAGTCGGCGTCGCCCGCGAACAGCGCCTCCTGCGGCACGATGTCGCCGCCGGTCGGGATGATCTCGACGTCGAGGCCGGCCTCAGCGAAGTAGCCGAGGCAGTCGGCCGCGAAGTAGCCCCCGAACTGCGCCTGCGGCAGCCACTGCAGCATGAGTCTCACGGGCTGGAGCGTCGCCGCCGGGTCGGGCTCGACGCACTCGACGTCGGGCAGCGCGGTGGGGGTGTCGTCGAGCGTGGGCTCTTCGCCCTCCCCGGAGGGGGTGGAACAGCCGGCGAGCACGGTCGCCGCGAGTGCGACGCCGGCCACGAGGGCGAGGCGGGATCTGGTGCGGTGGAGCATGGGTGGATCCTCTCTATCTGGGTGCTGGGATGGAACTCTCTAGAGCGCCGGGCCACGATGCCGGGTCACGAGCCGTTCGAGGAGGAGTGTCACGAGGAAGAAGGCGAGGCCGATCACGATGCCCGCACCGACGTAGGCCCAGGCGAGCGGGCTGTTGCCCGACTTGGCGTACGACGCGATCGCGGTGCCGATGCCGTCGGCGGGACCGCCGAAGTATTCGGCGACGAGCGCGGAGATGACGGCGAGCGACGACGCGATGCGCAGGCCGGTGATGAGGTACGGCAGCGCGGTCGGGAGGGTGAGCTTGCGGAAGGTCTGACCGCGCGTCGCCGCCGTCGCGCGGAACAGGTCGCGGTGCACGGGACGGGTCTGCCGCAACCCGCGCAGCACGTTGATGAAGACGGGCACGAAGGCCGCGATCGCCGCGATCGCGACGCGGCCGAACTGCGTCGAGGCCCCGAACATCGTGTTGAAGATCGGGGTCAGCGCGACGATCGGCCCGCCGGCGAGCGCCGCGATGACGGGCACGAGCATGCCGTCCACGACGCGCAGACTCGCGGCGAGTGCGGCGAGCACGATCGCGACCACTCCCCCGACGAGCAGCCCGGCGAGGGCGTTCGACCCGGTGATGAGGGCATCCTCGACGATGATGTCGGTGTAGACGCCGTACTGCGCGGCGACCGCGGTGGGGGTCGGGATGGTGGCGGGCCCGAGCCGCAGCACGCCGATGAGCAGCTGCCACAGTCCGAGCAGGAGCAGCCCAACGACGATCGGCGCGGCGATGCGGGACGCCAGCTCGGTCGCTGAGTAGGCCGCGTCGCGGCCGTGTCGAAGCCGCCGTCCTGAGCCTGTCGAAGGGGTCATCGCTCGTCCGCCCTCGTGACGGGCACCCCGTGCAGCGCCTCGCGCACGGCGGTGACGCGCTCGAAGAACTCGGGCGCCTCGCGCAGACCTTCCGCTCGCTCGGCGCCGAACGGCACGTCGACGATCTCCGTGATCCGGCCCGGACGCGGCGACATGACGACGACGCGGTCGGAGAGGTAGACGGCCTCGGGAATCGAGTGCGTGACGAACACGACGGCGGCCCCCGTCTCGCCCGAGATGCGCGAGAGCTCGGTCTGCATCCGCTCGCGCGTCATCTCGTCGAGCGCGCCGAACGGCTCGTCCATGAGCAGCAGGCGCGGCCCCTCGGCCAGGGCTCGGGCGATCGCGACACGCTGCTGCATCCCTCCGGAGAGCTGGTCGGGGTGCGAGTCGGTGAACTCCGCGAGGCCGACGAGCGCGACGAGTTCGGCGACCCGGGCCGTGCGCTGAGCCGCCGATACCCCGTGGATCTCGAGCGGCAGCGCGATGTTGCCCGCGACGGTGCGCCACGGCAGCAGCCCCGCCGACTGGAAGGCGATGCCGTAGTCCTGGTCGAGCCGGGCCTGCCGTGCGGTCTTGCCGAAGACCGCGAGCTCACCGCCCGTGGGCTCGTCGAGGTCGGCGATGAGCCGCATGAGCGTCGACTTGCCGCAACCGGAGGGTCCGATGAGCGCGACGAACTCGCCCGGCGCGACCTCGAGGTCGACGGTGTCGAGCGCGTGCACGCCGCCCTGGCGCTTCGAGAAGACCTTCGAGACGCCGGCGGCGCGCACGGCGGGCACGTCGGTGTCGACGGAGGCGGGAACGGGGGCGGTGCTCATGCGACGACTTCTCCACGGCGGTAGCGGGACAGGATGAGGCCGAGCAGCGCGACCGAGCCGGCGGCGACGAGCCCGAGCACGACGGCGCCGAAGATGGGCGACCACGGGGTGGCCGGATCGGACGAGCCCTGGCTGCCGAGGGCGATGATCATGCGGCCGATGCCGCCCTGCATGCCGATCGACACCTCGGCGACGATCGCCCCGATGACGGCGTTCGCGGCGGCCAGCCGTAAGGCGGGCAGGAGGTAGGGCACCGCGGCGGGCAGCCGCAGCTTGGTGAGCGTCGCCCAGTAGCCGGCGGCGTAGGTGCGCATGAGCTCGACGTGGGCGACCTCGGGCGACTGGAGACCGCGCAGGGCACCGACAGCCACGGGGAAGAAGGCGAGGTACGAGGCGACGACCGCCGCCGACATCCACGGTGGCCAGGGCGCGCCCTGCTGAGCCGCCTGCGAACCGAGACTCGCGATGACGGGCGCGAAGGCGATGAGCGGCACCGTCTGGCTGACGACGACCCACGGCAGCACGCCGCGCTCGACGAGACGCCAGCGCTGCATGGCGAGCGCGAGCAGCCCGCCGACGACGACGCCGAGAAGCCAGCCGACCCCGGCGATGCCGAGCGTCGTGATCGCCGCGCCGAGCACGACCTGCCACATCGGCGAGCTCGCACCCCCGCTCGCCGGCTCGACGAGCCGCAGCACCATGTCGAGCACGTGCGGCATCGCCCGGTCGTGCGTGCGGGGCAGGATGCGGATGCCCGATCCACGCTGTTCCGTCGCGAAGAGCACGACGCCGTCGGCCGGTCCGACGTTCTTGTAGAGCTCCCAGAGCGCGACCACGGCGACGATCCCGGCGAGGCCGAGGAGGATCGCGCGGGCGTGCCGCATCAGGGCTGCACTCGCATCAACTCTTCGCCGTCACGGCGTCGGTCATGGCGGGGATGACGGTCTCGCCGTAGACGCGGAGGGTCTCCTCCTTGTTGTCGTGCTGGAGGTAGCCGGCGAACTGGTCGACGCCGATCGCCTTGAGCTGCTCGAGCTTCGCGATGTGCTCCTCGGCCGTGCCGAGCACGCAGAACCGGTCGACGATCTCGTCGGGCACGAAGTCGACGTGGTCGTTGCCGGCCTTGCCGTGCGAGTTGTAGTCGTAGCCCTCGCGGCCCTTGATGTAGTCCGTCAAGGCCTTCGGCACGGCACCGCTGTCGCCGTACTTCGCGACGATGTCGGCGATGTGGTTGCCCACCATCCCGCCGAACCATCGCGACTGCTCCCGCGCGTGGGCGAGCCCGGCATCCGTGCCGTCGGTGATGTAGAACGGCGCGGCGACGCAGAACGTGATGCTCATCGGGTCGCGCCCGGCCGCCTCGGCGGCGTCGCGCACGGTCTTGATCATCCACGTCGCGATGTCGACGTCGGCGAGCTGCAGGATGAATCCATCCCCGACCTCGCCCGTCAGCTTGAGCGCGAGCGGACCGTACGCGGCGACCCACACCTCGAGCTCCGACCCCCGCGACCACGGGAACTGCAGCTGCGCGCCGTTGTACTCGACGGCCCGCGAGTTGCCGAGCTCGCGGATGACGTGGATCGACTCGCGCAGCTCCTTGAGCGTCGTCGGCTTGCCGTTGGTGACGCGCACCGCGGAGTCGCCGCGGCCGATGCCGACGACCGTGCGGTTGCCGTACATCTCGTTGAGGGTCGCGAAGACGGATGCCGTGACGGTCCAGTCGCGCGTCGCCGGGTTGGTGACGAACGGCCCCACCTTCACGCGTCGCGTCTCGGCGAGGATCGCACTGTAGATGACGTAGGGCTCCTGCCAGAGCAGGTGCGAGTCGAACGTCCACACGTGGCTGAACCCGTGCTGCTCGGCGAGCTTGGCGAGCGCGACCGTCCGCGACGCGGGCGGGTTGGTCTGCAGTACCGCTCCGAACTCCATGGCTACACCCCCCGCTCTCTCACACCAGGTACTGGGTGAGGCCGCGCTTGACGAAGCGCCCGTCACCCTTGCTGCCGAGGTACTGACCCCGGTCGACGATGACCTTGCCGCGCGACAGGACGGTGTCGACGTGACCGTCGATCTCGTAGCCCTCCCACGCGGAGTGGTCCATGTTCATGTGGTGGGTCGCGGCGGAGATCTTCGTGTGTCCCTTCGGGTCGTAGACGACGACATCCCCGTCGGCACCGGGGGCGATGACACCCTTCTTGCCGTACATGCCGAACATGCGCGCGGGGGTCGTCGAGGTGACCTCGACCCAGCGCTCGAGCGTGAGCTGTCCCGTGACGACACCCTGGTAGAGCAGATCCATACGGTGCTCGACGCTGCCGATGCCGTTCGGGATCTTGCGGAAGTCGCCCGTGCCGAGCTCCTTCTGGCCCTTCATGCAGAACGGGCAGTGGTCGGTCGAGACCATCTGGAGGTCGTTCGTGCGGAGGGCCTGCCACATGTGGTCCTGATGACCTTCGGCGCGGGAGCGCAGCGGCGTCGAGCACACCCACTTGGCGCCCTCGAAGTCGCCCCACTCCTCGGAGCTCGCGCCGAGCTGCTCCTCGAGCGACAGGTAGAGGTACTGCGGACAGGTCTCGCCGAACACGTTCTGACCGTTGTCGCGGGCGGCGGCCAACTGGGCCACGGCCTGCTTCGCGCTCACGTGCACGACGTAGAGGGGCGCACCGGTGAGGTGGGAGAGCATGATCGCGCGGTGCGTCGCCTCCTCCTCCATCTGCCAGGCACGGGCGATGCCGTGGTAATACGGCGTCGTCTTACCCGACTCGGCCAGCTGGGCGGCGAGCACGTCGATCGCCGGGCCGTTCTCGGCGTGCATCATCGTGTGCATCCCGAGGGCGGCGGCCTTCTGCATCGCCCGCAGGATCTGGCCGTCGTCGGAGTAGAAGACGCCCGGGTAGGCCATGAACATCTTGTAACTCGAGATGCCCTCGTCGACGAGCGTCGACATGTAGCCGTGCGACTCCTCGTCGACCCCGCCGATGATCTGGTGGAAGCCGTAGTCGATCGCGCAGTTGCCGGATGCCTTGTCGTGCCAGGTCTGCAGGCCGTCGGGCACGCGCGTGCCGTAGGTCTGCACGGCGAAGTCGATCACCGTGGTCGTGCCGCCCCACGCCGCGGCGCGGGTGCCCGTCTCGAACGAGTCCGACGCCTCGGTGCCGCCGAACGGCAGCTCGAAGTGGGTGTGCGCGTCGATCCCGCCGGGGATGACGTACTTGCCGGTCGCGTCGATGACGGTGTCGGCCGAGGCGCGCAGGTCGCTGCCGAAGACGGTCGAGCCGGGGGCCACGAGGCCGACGACCTTCTCGCCGTCGATGAGCACGTCGGCCTCCGTGCGGCCGGTCGACGAGACGACGGTGCCGCCCGTGATGAGGGTCGTGGCCATGCTCACGCCCTCCCGGTCGCCACGTACGTCTCCGGCCGGCGGTCGCGGAAGAACTGCCAGTCGTCGCGCATCTGCTGCACCATGTCAATGTCGAGGTCGCGCACGAGCAGTTCCTCGTCGGTGCCCGAGCCGCGCTCGCCGACGAAGTTGCCGCGCGGGTCGATCACCTGCGAGGTGCCGTAGAAGTCGACGGCGAGCTCGCCGTACTCGTTGTCTTCACGCCCGACCCGGTTGGGCTGCAGCACGAACATCCCGTTCGCGACCGCGGCGCACGGACCCTCGACCTCCCACAGGCGGTTGCTCAGGCCGGGCTTGGTGGCGTTCGGGTTGAAGACCATGTGCGCGCCGTTCAACGCGAGCTCGCGCCATCCCTCCGGGAAGTGCCGGTCGTAGCAGATGTAGACGCCCACCTTGCCGACGGCGGTGTCGAAGACGGGGTAGCCGCCGTTGCCGGGGCGGAAGTAGAACTTCTCCCAGAACCTGTCGAGGTGCGGGATGTGGTGCTTGCGGTACTGGCCGAGGATCGTGCCGTCGGAATCGACGACGACCGCGGTGTTGTAGTAGACGCCGGTCATGTCCTCCTCGTAGATGGGGAGGATCATCACCATCTCGAGCTCCTTCGCGAGCTTCGCGAAGCGCTGCACGATGGGGCCGTCGGAGGGCTCGGCGAAGCGGTAGTACTTCTTGTCTTCGGTGATGCCGAAGTACGGGCCGTAGAAGAGCTCCTGGAAGCAGATGATCTGCGCCCCCTGGGCCTTGGCGTCGCGGGCGAACTGCTCGTGCTTGTCGAGCATCGACTCCTTGTCGCCGGTCCACGTCGTCTGCGTGATGGCTGCGCGAACAACGTTGGTCATGCGGGGCCTCCCAAGGGTTGTGTTTTGTTATTCTTAGCCGTAAACATTTCTCTGATGTTTCTTTTCGTGACGGCGCCGTTAAAACCTTGACGCTGCACAGAAGTCTGGAGGGTGTCGGGTGAAGTCGGTAGCCCTCGCGATCGAGACCCGCACCCCGCACGGCATCGCCGCCGGGATCTCGCGGCTCATCACGACGGGCGACCTCGCCGCGGGTGACCGTCTCCCCACGGTGCGGGAGCTCGCGAAAGAGCTCGGGGTCTCCCCCGCGACCGTGAGCCACGCCTGGCAGACCCTCGCGGGCGCCGGCCTCATCACCTCCCGCGGCCGGTCGGGCAGCTTCGTGCGCACGGCCCCTCGAGAGTGGATGCCGCGGCGCTACCAGGGACTCGACGTCTCGCTCGAGGCCGCCCTCGACCTCTCCCGCGGCACCCCCGACTCCGCCCTCCTGCCCCGGCTCGCGCCCGTGCTCGCGACCCTGGAACCGCACGCCGACACCGCCTCCTACCGGCAGAAGCCCGACATCCCGGAACTGCACGATCTGCTGCGTGACCGCTGGCCCGCCCCCGTGGAGTCGATCACCGTCACCAACGGCGCGCTCGACGCGATCGACCGCGTGCTCGCGACGCTCGTGCGCTACGGCGACCGGGTCGTCGTCGAGAACCCGACGTTCCCGCCGTTCCTCGACCTGCTCGAGGCGTACGGGCTCGAGCCGGTGGGGGTGGAACTGGATGCCGAGGGCATGGTGCCCGCGGCGCTCGCGGCGGCGCTCGGGTCGGGTCCGGCGATCGTGCTGCTGCAGACCCGCGCGCACAACCCGACCGGGGTGTCGATGTCGGCGGCGCGCGCCGCGGAGCTCGGCGCGCTGCTGAACCGCAGCCGCACCGCCGCGCACACGATCATCGTCGAGGACGACCACTCGGGGGCGATCAGCTCGGCGCCCGACGTGACCCTCGCGACGCACGTGCCGCAGCGCGTGCTGCATGTGAAGTCGTTCTCGAAGTCGCACGGCCCCGACCTGCGCATCGGGGCGCTCGGCGGTCCGCGGGCGCTCGTCGACCGTGTCGTCGCGCGCCGACTGCTCGGACCGGGCTGGACGTCGCGCACGATCCAGTCCATCCTGCACGCCCTGCTCACCTCGCCCGGGTCGATCGCCGAGGTGGAGACGGCACGCGACGCCTACGTCGAGCGTCGACTCGCCCTCCGCGCGGGACTCGGTCTGCCGCACGGTGACGGCATCAACGCGTGGTTGCCGGTCGCCGACGAGCGCGCCGCCCTCGTGCACCTCGCGGCGGCGGGCATCCGCGTCGCCCCCGGCGGCCCCTTCCAGCTCGGCGACACCCCGCCGCACGTGCGCGTCACCGTCGGCGTCGTGCCGGTGGAGTCCGCGGATGCCGTCGCCACCGCTCTCCACGCCGCGTCGCTCGCGCGCTGAGCTCCGCGCGAGCGGTCTCGACACCCTCTGCGGTCACACCGGGGGCGTACCGATTCTCGGCAACGACAGCAAGGGGGAGACCGACGGGATACGTGCGGCCTTCCCGTCGAGCAGGTTCTGCGCCTGGCCGCGGATGTACCCCGGGACGTGTCGTTCGATGCTCGCCGGGCATCGGACGACACGTGTCGCATCCATCAGGGTCGCGAGCGTCTCCTCGACGACGTCGCGCGAGATTCGCTCATCGAGCCCCCAACTGACCGCCTCGCCGACGAGGTCGTCGGCGGTCACGTCGGGCAGCTGACTCACGCCGTTCACTCGGAGTGCGAGTGCGCTGCCGTTGTGGTGGTCGAGCGCGAGGGGGGCGGCGTCGTAGTAGGGAGCCAGCCGCGTGCGGCCCTCGTCGTCGTGCAGGAGCGAGAAGTTCTTGGCGTGTGCATCGATGTTGCCGACGGCGACGTTGACCGTCGTGAACTGGAGCAGTCTGTGGCGATCCGCACGGGTGGGTCCGCGACCGAGCACCGACCCTCTCGTGTCCAGCAGACCCGCGATCGCGCGGAGGCTGGCGGCTTGGTTGATCTGCTCGAACTTGTCGTTCCCTCCCCAGGGAAGCCCGAGCGCCTGCCCGGCGTCCTCCTGGTGGATCCGCTGAATATCGTGACCCATCGTGCGGTCACGGTCGTAGCGCTCGATGATGAGGACGGGGCGCCCGGCGATGTCCTCCACCCAGGTCTCGTAGTCGCAGAGACCGAGGTTCCGGGCGAGTTCGAGAACGTAGTGTTCCGCATCGACCGAGCTGCGATAGTCGGGGGCCACCGGCTTGAGGATGTGTGTCGACGGGATCGCCCCGTTGCCGCGGTACCAACGCCCGTCGAGTCGTGTGAGGGTGAGCTTCCGCTGGTAACCGGGGAGAGCCGTGCCGCCCCCACCGACGAGGAACCCGTCGGCGCGCTCGAGGAGCTGCTCGATCTCCGCCGATTCGAGGAGTTGGGGCTCGCCGGGCTCGCTCGCTCCGCCGACGGCGAGCGCACCGGCGAGATCGGCCCCGACGTGCGCCAACAGGCCGACGATGTCGTTGCTCGGGACGCGCGCCACGCCTGCCAGACGATCGAGATGGACCCCTTCCGGCAGGAGGGCGCCGAAGAACGACTCGGTGGCCTCGACGCTGGAGAGCCCGACTCGGAGATTGCGGCTGAGAACCGGGGAGTTGATGCCCCAGCGTTCCTCCGCATCCTGCGACCATCGAAGTACGGCCCGCCGTCCGCTCGTCGCGACGAGTTCTCCCAGCTGGGTTCCGTACAACGTGACGGCGAGCTCGTCGGTCACTCTCTCGTCACCTCGACGACCGCGGTCAGCTCGACGACCGCGGTCAGCTCGATCCCCAGACGGGCCAGCATCCGGAAGTAGGCGGCGTCGGCACGCTTCGGCTTGCCCGCTTCGAGCTCGTAGATGTAGCGCTGGCTGGTCTCGAGCTGATCGGCGAGCTCGCGCTGGCTGAGCCCGAACTCCTGCCGGATTCGTCGCACGAGTCGCCCGAGATCTTCGGGACTCTGGATGATCGCCTTCACTGCGCCTCCGGACTCGACCGACTACTGATAGGTAGTCATACTACTTTGACTACCGCTCTGTAGTCAAGACCACTGTGACTACCCGTAAGGAGTCACCGCCGGGACGACTACTTCCTCGTAGTCACGCGAGACGCCGTCCGCGGCGGGCACTCGACCCGCGGAGCGTCCTAGGCTGTTCACCGGACCCCCGGGCTGGATTTGGCCCGGTTCGTACCGTCCTCCGACTGGGCGGCAGGCCCCGGCGCCGCGCGCCGCATCCTGTTCGCCCTGCCCTCCCGGAGGATCCATGAAGCGCCTTCTCGTCGTCCCCCTCGCCGCCCTGCTGCTCGCCGGCTGCGCCGCCACCCCCGCTCCCGCGGACACCCCG
The DNA here is from genome assembly GCF_057350545.1 of Pseudolysinimonas sp. NCBI lineage: Bacteria > Bacillati > Actinomycetota > Actinomycetes > Micrococcales > Microbacteriaceae > Pseudolysinimonas > Pseudolysinimonas sp. The sequence continues at coordinate 10,996 of NZ_JBMRCP010000022.1, forward strand.
ACCCCCGAGGGTCCGCTGACGCTCAGCAACTGCGGCGTCGACGTGACCTTCGACGCGCCGCCGGAGCGCGTCGTCACGATCAAGTCGACGAGCACGGAGCTGCTGCTCGCCCTCGGCCTCGGCGACCGCATCGTCGGCACGGCCTTCCAGGACGGCCCGGTGCCCGACGAGTGGGCGGCCGACGCCGCCGACCTGCCGGTGCTCGCCGAGCGGATGCCCTCGCAAGAGGTCGTCTACGACGCCGAGCCCGACCTCGTCTACTCCGGGTGGGAGTCGGCGTTCTCCGCCGAAGCCGCGGGCGACCGCGCCGACCTCGCCGCCCTCGGCGTCGCCACCTACGTGCAACCGGCCGCCTGCCAGAGCGCCGAGCAGCCCGCGAAGCTCGACTTCGACGAGGTGTTCCGCGAGATCGCCGAGGTGGCCGACATCTTCGACGTCGACGCCACCGCGCTTCTCGAGACCCAGAAGGCAGAGCTGGATGCCGTGGAGCCCGTCGACGGCGACCTCACCGCGTTCTGGTGGTCGTCGGGCACCGACACCCCCTATGTCGGCGCGGGCATCGGGGCTCCCCAGCTCGTGCTCGAGACCGCGGGACTCACCAACATCGCGGGCGACATCGACATGACCTGGAGTCCGTTCAACTGGGAGTCGGTGCTCGACGCCGACCCCGACGTGCTCGTGCTCGTCGACTCCTCGTGGAATTCGGCGCAGAAGAAGATCGAGTACCTGCGGAGCAACCCCGCGACGGCGAACCTGACGGCGGTCGTGAACGAGCGGTTCGTCATCTTGCCGTTCGCGTCGACCGAGGCGGGCGTGCGCAGCGTCTCGGCCGTGACGTCGGTCATCGAGCAGGTGCGGGAGCTCGACCTCCCGTGAGGTCGCGGGCCGGGGCGCTGGCGGCGGGGGTCATCCTCGCCGTCGCGCTCGCGGCATCCGTCGTGCTCGCGGTGACGATCGGGCCGGCCGACCTGCGTCTCGACAAGGTCGCGGGGTCGATCGGCGCGCACCTGACGGATGCCGCGAGCGCGACGGCGAGGATGACCCCCGCCGCCAGCGCCCCGGCCCGCGACCTCACG
>NZ_JBMRCP010000001.1:0-25093 GCF_057350545.1 Pseudolysinimonas sp.
CGCACCTCGATGAGCGACTTCGCGCTCACGTAGCACGACGACTTGAGCGCGAACGTGTTGCCGGTCGTCATCGCCGTGCGGTAACCGTCGGCGAGGAAGTCGAGCACCTGGGCGTGACGCCCGAGCGCCCGCAGCGCCTCGCCGCGCAGCAGCAGCTCGTCGCCGCGGTCGAAGTCGTCGACGCCCTCCATGTCGCGGATCACCGCCGCCTGCGCGAGCAGTGCGTCGGCCGCGTCGGCCTGGCCGCCGAGCGCCGCGAGGTACGCCTGCATGAGCGTGGCGATCATCCGGTGGTACGCGTCGGTGCCGTCGCCGACGATCTCGGCCATCCGCCGGATGCTGCCGACGATCGCCGCGGGGTCGGTGCTCGACGCCGCCATGTACGCGAGCGACTTGCAGGCTTGCGCCTCGCCGAGAGGGTCGCGGTCGCCCGGCAGGGAGAGGATGCGCTCGAGCCAGTCCTTGCCGTCGACGTGCAGGCTGCGCTCGTACCAGTACCACGCCTGCGGGCCCGCGATGCGGAACGCCGTCGCCCGATCGCCCCGGCCGATGACCTCCTCGAGCGCGGCCGAGATATCGGGGCGCGACTCGGCGAGCAGTGCGTGCCCCTTCTTGTGCTCGTGACCCTTGAGCAGGCGCGCCGCCTCGGCGACGAGCTTCACGACCCACGCCTCGCGGCGCGCGTGGAACTCGGTCTTCTCGGGGGCGGGATGCCGCTCCTGCACGTAGCGCAGCACCGACTCGAGCAGGCGGAACCGCCGCACCCCGGTCTCGCTCGCGACCGCGGCGACGAGCGACTTGCGGGTGAGCGCGACGATGAGCTCGCGGGAATCATGACCCGACACCGCGACGACGTCGCCGACGGCGTCGAGCGAGAACGACCCCGCGAACAGCGCGAGCTGCCGCAGCGCGGACAGCTCGGGGTGCGAGAGCAGCGCGACGCTCCAGTCGAGGGCATCCGCGATCGAGTCGTGGCGCCCTCCGCCCGCGCCCCCGAGATTGCCGACCGACGCCGCGACCTCGGGCAGTGTGAGCACGTCGAGCCGGGACGCGGCGAGCTCGAGCGCGAGCGGCAGGCCGTCGAGCTGGCGGCACAGGTCGGTCGCGGTCGCGACGGCGGCGTCATCCCATTCGCCGATGCCCGAGGTGTCGGTCGCGCGTTGAAGGAAGAGCCGCACGGCGTCGCCGGCCGCGTCGCCGACGAGCGGTTCGACCTGCACGAGACGCTCGCCCGGCATCCTCAGGGCTTCGCGGCTCGTGACGAGCACGGTGAGTCCTTCGCAGCGCGCGAGCAGCTCGGTGACGACGGCGGCGACGGCGCCGAGCACGTGCTCCGCGTTGTCGAGGATGAGCAGGGCGCGACGTCCGCGCAGGCGCTCCGCGAGCTGGGCGGAGGTGTGCTCGAGCGCGCCGAGCACGTCGGCGATCGCCGGGATGACGCGGTCGGCTTCGGTGACCACGGCGAGGTCGACGAGCCACTGCTCGTCGTCGACGGCCGAGGTGGTGCGCCGCGCGGCCTCGATCGAGAGCCGGGTCTTGCCGACCCCGGCGGGGCCGACGAGCGTCACGAGCCGCGACTCCGCGCGACCGCGCTCGATGAGCTCGAGCTCACGAGCACGTCCGACGAAACGGGTGAGCGGGATGGGCACGCCGACACGCTCGACGGCGGGCATCGTGCCGAGGGCGGCCGAGACGACGACGGGGTCCTGCCGCACGATCGCCTGTCGGAGCTCGGCGAGCTCGAGAGCGGGCTCCAGTCCGAGCTGCTCGACCAGGCGCGCGCGGTGGGCGTCGAGAGCGTCGAGAGCCTCGGCCGTGCGGCCCGCGCGCGCGAGCGAGCGGGCGAGGAGTGCGAGCAGCTCGGGGTCGTCGGGACGGGCGTCGAGAACCGGGGCCAGGGTCTGCGGCACCGAACCGTGGTCTCCGCGGTCGAGCTGCGCGCGGCCGAGCTCGAGCAGCGCCGTACGGCGGAGGCTCTCGAGCTGCTCGACCCGCGCCGGGACGAACGGGAACTCGCTCAGTCCCGAGAAGGGCGTGCCGCGCCACAACCGCTCGGCGGTCGCGAGGTCGTCGCCGCGTGCGCCGCCGCCCGAATCGCCCGTCACCAGCCGGCGGTAGGCGATGACGTCGATCGAGTCGGGGTCGACCTCGAGCGAGTAGCCGCGCCGCCCCCCGCCGAGCACGGCGTCCCAGCCCCCGCCGCGCAGACGCGAGACGTGGGCGCGCAGGCTCGACAGCACGGTGGGCGGCGGGCTGTCCCACAGCTCCTCGACGAGTTCATCGGCGGTGAGGAGCTCGCCGGGCGCGGCTCCGAGCCGCGCGATGATCGCCCGCGGGATGTCGCCACGGATGGGGAGCGGCGTGCCGTCCAGGGTCGCCTGGAGGGAGCCGAAGAGGGTGAGGCGGAAGGCCATGGCGACACTGTAGGGACGAACCGGCCGGAACTCGGAAGCCCCGACCGGTTCTGCAACATCACTGCAACGTCGCCCGGTCGACGAGGTCGAGCCGCAGCTCCCAGGAACCCGGCGCGAGCGCGACGCGGCACGTCGTGACGAGCTCGGCGACTCCCCAGTCGTCCGTGCGCTCCACCGCGACCCGGGTCACGAGGGGCACCCGCAGGAGCCGACCCACCACGGTGGCGACGGCGTCCACGTCGACGGGGCCGCCGAACGCGACCACCGCGCGCAGCCGGCGCGCGCCGTCGTCGCGGGCGATCCCCTCGACCGAGCCGAGGTCGAGCAGCAGCATCGGGAGGTTGAGGCGCTCGAGCACGAGGTCGGCCTCGCGCGCGTCGACGGCGCCCGACATCCCGATCACCCCCGCCAGGCCGTGAAGGCCCCGTCGAGCGCGGTGAGGTCGGCGTGGAACGCCTCGGCCGCGGCGACGCAGAAGTCGTCGGAGTCGCAGCTCAGCGCGCCGCCCGACTCCTTCGCTGCGAGCGTCGCGTCGCGCGTCGGAGTCAGAGCGACGAGGCCCGAGTACTCGCCCGACTCCCAGTTCGCGTTGTCGAGGGCCCACCACTCCTGGTGGATGCCGTTGACGGTCGCCACCAGGAGGTCGAGCCCCGCGTCGCAGGCGTCATCGGTGGCGACGTCGGCCGGCACGCACGCGGCATCCCACGACGCGAGCTGCTCGCTGAAGTCCTCGCCGAGCCCGCGCCACCGCGGAACGGCGGTCGCGGCGTCGGTGAGCGGCGGGTAGGAGAGCGTGAGCGGATCGGTCGCACCCGTGCCGCCGTCCTGCTCCACGGGGATCGGATCGGTCGGGGCGGAGGCGCACCCGGCGAGCAGCACGGGGGCGAGGACGGTCGCGGCGAGCGCCGCACGGAAACGGAGGGTCGTGGTCATGACTGAGACGCTAGGAACTCCGGATGCCGCGGTCGCGCCGCGAGCGGCGCCTGCAATGCCGCTGCAACGCCCCCGTGCGGTGGGCGGCGTCGGGCGAACGTTCATCCCCCGGGAGTACGGTCGGCGCCGCCCCGCTTGCGATACTCGGTACGTGCACGGCGGCGTGCATCCCTCTCACCACAGCTCTCGAGGAGACGTCCGTGCACCTGCTCTCGGTGTTCAGCCTGCGCAACCGCGCGCTCATCGCCCTGCTCACGATCGTCATCGGCGTATTCGGCGGTATCGCGCTCACCTCGCTCAAGCAGGAGCTCTTCCCGTCGATCTCGCTGCCGAACCTCACGATCATCAGCACCTACCAGGGCGCGAGCCCCGAGGTCGTCGAGAACGACGTCTCGACGCCGATCGAGTCGGCCATCCAGGGCATCGACGGGCTCGAGGCGACCTCGGCGAGCTCCGGGTCGGGAGTCTCGACCATCTCGGCGTCGTTCGCCTACGGCACCGATCTCGCCCGCGCCGAGCAGAAGCTCCAGCTCGCGATCAACCGGATCCAGGATCAGCTGCCCGCGTCGGTCGACACCCAGGTGGTCGCGTTCTCGCTGAGCGACCTGCCGGTGATCGTGCTCGCGGTGACGAGCGAACTCGAACCCGACGAGCTCTCTGCGCGTCTGCGCGACGAGACCATCATCGACCTCTCCAACCTCCCGGGTGTCGCCGAGGCGTCCCTCTCCGGCGCGAGCGGCCAGCGCGTGACGATCACCCCCGACACCGACGAGCTGTTCGCCGCGGGGCTGTCGAACCAGTCGATCCGGGATGCCCTCGACGCCAACGGCGTGCTGCTCGCGACGGGTGTCATCGACGAGGGCGACCAGGAGCTCACCGTGCAGGCGGGCTCGCGGCTCACCTCGGCCGACGAGATCGCCGCGCTGCCGCTGCTCGGCGGCTCGGACCCGACGACGACGATCGGCGACGTCGCCGCGGTCGAGATCGTCTCCAACCCGGTGACCGCGATCTCCCGTGTCAACGGCGAGCCCTCGCTCACGATCTCCATCACGAAGACCGCTGCGGCCAACACGGTCGAGGTGTCGCACCTCATCCAGGAGGCACTGCCCGGGCTCGCCGCTGCCCTCGGCGACGGCACCGAGTTCACCGCCGTCTTCGACCAGGCGCCGTTCATCGAGCAGTCGATCGAGGCGCTGGCGACGGAGGGCGTGCTCGGTCTGATCTTCGCCGTCGTCGTCATCCTCATCTTCCTGCTCTCGATCCGCTCGACCCTCGTCACCGCGATCTCGATCCCCGCCTCGGTGCTCGTCACCTTCATCGGGATGTGGGCCACCGGCTACTCGATGAACGTGCTCACCCTCGGCGCCCTCACGATCGCGATCGGCCGCGTCGTCGACGACTCGATCGTCGTCATCGAGAACATCAAGCGCCATCTGTCGCTCGGCGAGGAGAAGCACGCCGCCATCCTCACCGCGGTCAAGGAGGTCGCCGCCGCCGTCACCGCGTCGACCGCCACGACCGTCGCGGTCTTCCTGCCGATCGCGCTCGTGAGCGACGTGACGGGTGAGCTGTTCCGGCCGTTCGCTCTCACGGTGACGATCGCCCTCGTCGCATCGCTCTTCGTGTCGCTCACGATCGTGCCGGTGCTCGCGTACTGGTTCCTCAAGGCGCCGAAGCCGGGGTCGATCGTGGCCGAGGCCGACGAGCTCGACAAGCCGACGCGCCTCCAGCGCGCCTACCTGCCCGCCCTGAACTGGACGCTGCGGCATCCGATCGTCACGCTCTCCGCGGCGGCCGTCGTGCTCGCCGGCACCGCGGGGCTCTACACGCTCGTGCCGACGAACTTCGTGGGCGACTCGGGTCAGAACACGATCAATGTGACCCAGACGCTGCCGGCGGGATCGAACCTCGAGGCCGTCGACGACGCCGCGCAGGACGTCGAGGAGACGCTGCTCGACATCGACGGGATCGAGGTCGTGCAGGTCTCGATCGGCAGCGACGGCGGATCCATCCGCTCGTTCTTCGGAGGCGGTGCCGACGCGACGTTCTCGCTGACCACCGACCCCGCGTTCGACCAGGAGGAGCTGCGCCGCACCGTCACCGCGGAGCTCGACGAGCTCGACGGCGTCGGCGAGGTGTCGGTCGGCTCCGGCGGCGGCGGGTTCTCGAGCGACGTCACGATCGACCTCCGCGCCGCGGATGCCGACACGCTCGCCTCGGCGACCGAAGAGCTGCTCGCAGATGTGCAGGAGCTCGACATCACGTCGCAGGCGGAGTCGAACCTCGCCGTCACGCAGCCCTACCTCGCGATCGTCGTCGACCGGGCGACCGCCGCCGAGTACGGGCTGTCGGAGATCGCCGTCGGCGGCATCGTCGCCAACTCGATGCTGCCCGCCGCGGTCGGCTCGGTCACGATCGACGACACCGTGCTGTCGGTCTACATCACCGACCCCAACGCCCCCGTCACGCTCGAGGAGCTGCGCGACTTCCAGGTGCCGACGTTGCGCGGCCCGGTCGCGCTCTCCGAGCTCGCCTCGATCGAGGAGGTCGACGCCCCGGCGACGATCTCGACGGAGCGCGGCATCCGCACCGCCACGATCACCATCACGCCGTCGACGCCCAACCTCGCCGCCGTCACCCCGGCGCTCGAGCAGGCGATCGTGGATGCCGACCTCCCCGCCGGAGTCTCGGCCGAGGTGGGTGGCGTCTCGGCCGACCAGGCGGAGGGCTTCGGACAGCTCTACCTCGCGCTGCTCGCCGCGATCCTCATCGTCTACACGATCATGGTCGCGACGTTCCGGTCGCTCCGGCAGCCGCTCCTGCTGCTCATCTCGATCCCCTTCGCGGCGACCGGTGCGTTCCTGCTGCAGCTCGTCTCGGGCATCCCGTTCGGGGCCGCGTCGATCATCGGACTGCTCATGCTCGTCGGCATCGTCGTCACCAACGCGATCGTGCTCATCGACCTCGTCAACCAGTACCGCGAACGCGGCATGGATGTGCGCGAGGCGCTGCGTCACGGCGGGGCGAGGCGTCTGCGGCCCATCCTCATGACGGCGTTCGCGACGATCGGCGCGCTGTTCTTCATGACGATCGGCGTCACGGGCCACGGCGGCTTCATCTCGCAGCCGCTGGGCATCATCGTGACGGGCGGTCTCGTGTCGTCGACGCTGCTCACGCTGCTCGTGCTGCCGGCGCTGTACTGGCTCGTGGAGGGCTTCCGCGAGCGCCGTCTCGCTCGCCGCGCGAGGCAGCACGGAGCGCACACCGCCGCCTGACCCCTTTCGGTGGTCGAGTAGCGCCGAAGGCGCGTGTCGAGACCGGCCCGCGCGGCGAGGGTCTCGCCACGCCGCGGCGCGGCTACTCGACCACCGAGTAAGGGGAGCCCAGGGTGCGCGTGAAGAATGCGACGACGCGCCCCTTGAGGTCGGCGTCGAGCAGGGCGAGCGAGTGCAGGGGGCCCTCGGCGACGAGGTACTCGACGTCGACGCCGGCATCCCGCAGGTCTTCGACGAACCGGTCGGACTGGGCGAGCGGGATCTTCTCGACGGTCGAGTGCGCGATGAAGAACGGCGGGTCGGAGGCATCTACCTGGTAGTTCGGCGAGGCGGGCTCGGCCGTCGGGCAGTCCGCGTAGGAGGAGCAGCCGAGGTACTCGAGTTGCAGGGGGGCGAAGTCGTCGGTGAGTGCGACGCCGGTGAGGTCGATCGGTCCGCTCAGCTCGGCGACCGCCGCGACGCGCGCTCCGGCGGCGAGGGAGCCGCGACCCGTCGTGCCGAGCAGCGCCGCGAGGTTGCCCCCCGCCGACCCGCCGAACACCCCGATGCGTTCGGGGTCGATGCCGAACCGCGCGGCCTGTTCGTCGGCGCGCAGCCACTCGACGGCGGCCTGCACATCGTCGAAGCCGGCGGGGAACGGGTGCTCGGGCGCGAGCCGGTAGTTCACCGAGAACGCCGGGTAGCCCGCGGCGGCGAGCCACGTGCACACCGCACGCCAGCCCACGCTGTCTTTGCGGCCCTCGCGCCAGCTGCCCCCGTGGATGACGAGGATGCCGGGCGCGGGCTCGGCGGACGCGGCGCGGTCGGGCGGCAGGCACGCGTCGAGCAGCAGGGGCACGCCGTCGGCGGCGCCGTACTCGAGGTCGGCGACCACCTCGACATCCGGGTCGGTCGCGAGGTCGGTGCCGACGGCGTCGATCTGCGGATCGATCGCGCCCGCGTCGGATCCGGTCGGCCCGCACGCCGTGAGAACGACGAGGAGGGTGAGCGCGGACGCGGTCGAGGGAAGGGCCGCGCGCATCCGGGAAGCCTAGGCGAACGGGCTGAAGCCGTGTAACGTGGTCCGGTCGGCTCTCGACATGCGCAACAGCCTTGCGCGAATGCTCCACTGTAGGTCGAGCGGGCCGGATCGCGACTCAATCGAGGCGCGAGGAATCCTTCAGGAAAACGGCCCCGACCATCGTCTGCTCGGGTTCTCGAGGTGCGCTGTGCGCGCCAAGCACTCTGATACCCAGCAACGAAAGAACACCCATGCCTGTCAACAAGAAGTCATCCGGCGCGCCCAAGAAGGCCCGTTGGTCCACCGAGCAGCGTGCGGCCCAGGGCAAGGCTCCGGTCCGCCCGCGCGGCGGCACCGCCTCGAAGCCGGTTCGAGCCCGCCAGCACGACTCGTCCGAGCGGCGCGACGCCGTCGAGCGCGGCCAGTCCACGCGGCCCAACTGGGAGCCGCGCGACAAGTCGGCCACGTCGTCGCGCTTCGAGCGCTCCGACCGTCCTCGCTACGACAGCACCGAGCGTCCCGCGCGCGGCGGCTACCAGGGTCGGGATGCCGCCCCGCGCACCGAGCGCAGCGACCGACCCAGCCGCGAGGGCTACGCGCCCCGCACCGATCGCGCCCCGCGCGAGGAGCGTTCCTACGCTCCGCGTGAGAACCGCGGCTACGCGCCGCGCACCGATCGCGCCCCGCGCGAGGAGCGTTCCTACGCTCCGCGTGAGAACCGCGGCTACGCGCCGCGCACCGAGCGTCCTGCGCGTGAAGGCGGCTACGCGCCGCGCACCGACCGCGCCCCGCGTGAAGGCGGCTACGCGCCCCGCACGGAGCGTCCGGCCCGTGAGGGCTACGCGCCCCGCACCGAGCGTGCGCCGCGTGAGGGTGGGTACGCCCCGCGCACCGAGCGCCCGCGCTACGAGCGCGAGGACCGCCCCCGTCGCTTCGAGGACGACCGCCCGCGCCGGTTCGACCGGGAGGAGCGTCCGCGCTTCGACCGCGACCAGCGCACCGAGAAGCCGGCCTTCGTCGATGACGTCGTGCTCGAGCGCCTCGAGGCCCAGGCCATCGACGCGACCGACATGAGCGGCACCGGCTTCGCCGAGCTCGGCCTCGGACAGAACCTGGTCCGCGCCCTGAGCGACCTCGGCGCCGACGCGCCGTTCCCGATCCAGGCCGCGACGATCCCGTCGGTGCTCGAGGGTCGCGACGTGCTCGGCCGCGGCCGCACCGGCTCCGGCAAGACGATCGCCTTCGGCGCCCCGCTCGTCGAGCGGCTCCTCCAGGCGCAGAAGGGTTCGACCGAGCGGCGCAAGCCGGGCCGCGCCCCGCGCGCCCTCATCCTCGCGCCGACCCGCGAGCTCGCGCTGCAGATCGACCGCACCGTGCAGCCGCTCGCGCAGAGCGTCGGCCTGTTCACGACGCAGATCTACGGCGGCGTGCCCTACGCGCGTCAGACCGGCGCGATCTCACGCGGCGTCGACATCATCATCGGCACCCCGGGTCGCATCGGCGACCTCGTGTCGCAGGGTCGTCTCGACCTCTCGCAGGTCATGGTGACGGTGCTCGACGAGGCCGACCACATGTGCGAGCTCGGGTTCCTCGAGCCCGTTCGTGAGTTGCTGCAGCGCACGAGCGAGGGCGGCCAGAAGCTGCTCTACTCGGCCACGCTCGACAAGGGCGTCGCGACGCTCGTCGAGGAGTTCCTGGTCGAGCCGGCCGTCTACGAGATCTCGGGTGAAGACCAGGCGTCGAGCGACATCCGCCACGTCGCCTTCCTCCTCGACCAGCGCGACAAGCAGGACGTGCTCGTCGAGCTCTCGTCGGGTCCCGGCAAGAAGCTCGTCTTCGCGCGCACGCGTGCGTTCGCCGAGCAGCTCGCCGACCTGCTCGACGAGGCCGGCATCCGCGCCGAGTCGATCCACGGCGACCTCAACCAGTCGCGCCGCACCCGCGCGCTCGAGAAGTTCACCTCGGGCCGCGTGACCGTGCTGGTCGCGACCGACGTCGCCGCGCGCGGCATCCACGTCGACGACATCGAGCTCGTCATCCAGGCCGACGCGCCCGACGAGTACAAGGCGTACCTGCACCGCTCGGGCCGCACCGGCCGCGCCGGTCGCTCCGGCACGGTCGTGACGCTCGTGCCGCGCAACCGTCGTCGCAAGACGGAGGACCTCCTCGCCCGCGCCGAGATCACTCCCGAGTGGATCACCGTGCGCCCCGGCGACGACGTCATCCGCGAGTTCGCCGGCTGATCTCACGCGACACGGAAGCCCGGACCACCGCTCGGTGGCCCGGGCTTCCGTCGTTCGGGGGAGGCGCGACGTCGGTACGGCGCGGCAGGCTGGAGGCATGACGACCTCCGCCGCCGCTCGCCCGTCGCCGACCTCGATGACCGCCGGTCGCGCGGTCGCGCCCGACCTCGCACGCGGCGTGATGCTGCTCTTCATCGTCGTCGCGAACGCGCCGTTCTACCTCTGGGGTCAGCCGTCCGGTCTGACGAGCGCGCATCCGCCCGGCGCCACGGGACTCGACCTCGTCTGGCAGACCATCTCGCTCATCGCGATCGACGCTCGCTCGTACCCGATGTTCGCGTTCCTCTTCGGCTACGGCATCTGGCAGCTCTACCGCCGGCAGGCGGAGCAGGGCATCGATCAGGCGACGGCCCGGCGCCTGATCCGCAAGCGGCACCTGTGGATGATCGCCTTCGGCGCCGTTCACGCGCTGCTGCTCTGGATGGGCGACGTCGTCGGCGCCTACGGTCTCGCCGGGCTCATCCTCGCCGCGATCTTCCTCGACCGGCGCGACTTCGCCCTCAAGCTCACGGCCGGCATCCTCACCGGCCTCACCGCCCTGTGGGCGCTCTCGGCCCTCGGCGCGGGGCTCGTGCTCCCCGCCGTCCTCCCGCCCGGTGCGTTCACGATTCCCGACGGCGGCGGTCAGGACTTCCTGCGGTTCGCGCAGGGTCAGGAGAACTACCTGCTCTCGGCGGGCATCCGGATCGGGATGTGGGTCGCGGTCACGGCGTTCCAACTGCTCGGGTTCATCATCCCGATCGCCATCCTCGTCGCGCTGGTCGCGGCGCGCGCGGGCGTGCTCGAAGAGCCCGAGAAGCACCTGCCGCTCCTGCGCCGCACGGCGATCGTCGGCATCGCGGTCGCGTGGGGCGTGGGCGCCGTCGTCGCGCTGCAGAACGCCGGGATGCTGCTCCCGGCCGAGTACGGCTGGGCGTGGATGGGCCTCAACACCCTCGCCGGGATGCTCGGAGGATTCGGCTATATCGCCGTCTTCGGGCTCATCGCGGCGCACGTGCGCACCCGTCCGCCGGGCGTCGTGCGCGGCGCACTGCAGGCGCTCGGCAAGCGCTCGCTCTCGGGCTACCTCGCGCAGTCGGTCGTCTTCGCGCCGCTCATGAGTGCGTGGGGGTTCGGCCTCGGCACGCACCTGTCGAGCTGGTCGATCACGGTGATCGCGATCGCGACCTGGATGGTCACGGTCGTGCTCGCCGCGGTGCTCGAGCGGGCGGGGAAGCGTGGCCCCGCCGAGTGGCTGCTGCGCCGCCTCGTCTACGGAAAGGCCGCCGCCCCGACCGCGGGTTGAGTGCCGCGCGCAGCGCGGTGTATCGAAACCCACCGCGAGCAACCCCTGGTGGGGTTTCGATACACCCGCCTGCGCGCGGGCACTCAACCCGCGAGGGGGCGGGAGCGGTCAGCGGGCGGGCCAGTGCCAGGGCGGGGCGTCGAGGCGCCCCTGTCCCTCGAGTCGCGTCTCGCCGCCGCTTTTCTCGAGCCGATGCACCGTGGCGCCCGCGGCCTCGAGTGCGTCCACCAGCGCGACGGCGTGCGACACGACGACGAGCTGCGACTCCTCCGAGGCGGCGACGAGCAGTTCGGCGAGCGCCGGGATGACGCTCGGATGCAGGCTCGTCTCCGGCTCGTTGAGGGCGAGGAAGGTGGCCGGTCGCACGCTCAGCAGCGCCGCCGCCCAGACGAGGTAGCGCAGCGTGCCGTCGGAGAGCTCGGCCGCCTCGAGCGGTCGCAGCAGCCCGGGCTGGTGCAGCAGGAGCGCGAAGCGCCCGCCACGATCCTCGATCTCGACCCGGCTGCCGGGCAGTGCGCGGTCGATCGCCGTCGCGAGTCGCGGGCCGGGCTCCTGCTCCTGGATGGTGCGCAGAGCCGCGGCGAGATCCGACCCGTCGGACGCGAGGATCGGCGTGCGCGTACCCACCGCTTCCTGCCGGGCCGGAGCCGCGGAATCCGTGCGCACCGCGTCGTAGAACCGCCAGTCGCGCAGCTCGGAGCGGAGCCCGAGCAGCTCGGGCGTCGCATCCGGGTCGCCGAATTCGGCGAGCATGCTCTCCCACGGGGCGAGTGGCCGGTCGAGGGTGCGCCAGCCGTCGTCGCCGCGCACGCGCACGACCGGGCCGCGGCGTTCGGTGAGGAGCGAGCCGGGGCGCAGGAAGGGTCCTGACCAGAGGCTCTCGGCTTTGATGACCGGATCTCGCCCGAAGAGCGTCGGCGGCATCGACCCGCCGGACGGGAAGGGCAGCCCGAAGTCGACCGCGTACCCGAAGCCGTCGGCATCCGACGCGAACCCGAGGCGCAGCGCCACGGGGCCCTTGCGCACGGTGCCCTGCGCGGGGCCCGCCTTCGGCATTCCCGACTCCGGGCCCGCCCAGAGCGTCGAGGGGAGACCACCCTCGCGCGCGAGCGCCGGGATCGCCCCGTCGCGCCCGGCCGCCGCAAGCAGCCGGAGCGACCGGTAGAGCGACGACTTGCCGCTGCCGTTCGGCCCGGTGACGACGGTGAGCCGGTGGAGCGGCACGACGAGGTCGCGGATCGACCGGTAGCCCTCGATCGCGAGCGTCTGCAGCATCCTCAGCGCTCCAGTGGGCGGTCGAAGACGATGAGGGCGTTGCCCGGACCGTCGTAGTCGGGCACGGGACCCTTCACCGTGAACCCCATCCGACGATGGAACGCGATCGAAGCGCTGTTGGTCGGCGAGGTGACCGCGCCGACGCGACGGCAGCCGGCATCCCGCGCCGTCTCGAAGAAGCGCTCGTAGAGGCGCCGACCGAGACCGAGGCCGCGAGACTCGGGCGCGATGCCGACGAAGTGGATGTAGGCCTGCTCCGGGTCCGACGGAGACAGGATGCCGACGAGGAAGCCGACGCGTGCCCCCTCCGGGCTCTCCGCCACCGTGCTCGTGCGCCAGAAGTGGTCGAGGAAGAGGCGCGGCAGCAGGTCGGCGATCGGGCGGCCCCACCACTCGTCGACGACGCCGACGATCGCGTCGTAGTCTGACGGCGACGCCGTCCTCAGGGTCACCTGCACGTCGTCAGCCTAGGGCGGGCCTCTGTCGTCACGGTCGGTCTGCGCCGGACGTGCGCAGCGCCCGGAACTGCAGCACGGCGAACGCGAGCACGATGAGGCCCTGCGCGACGACCCACGCGAGGCCGACCCCGTTCAGCCCGAACGCGCCGATGACCGCGGCGGTGAAGGAGCCGCCTGCCCACAGCCCGTTGATGCCGACCAGCACGGCGGCGAGCACGGAGAGTCGCGCACGTGCCCGGGCGACGACGAGCAGTCCGACGGTCACGACCGCGAGCACGATCCCCGCGCCGAGGTAGAGGGCGGAGGTGGAGCCGAGCAGATTCGGAAGCAGCTGATGGAGGGCCAGGTAGGCGCCGGCGTTCGCTCCCGTGACCAGACCGTCGATCAGGAACCACCGGCGGTACGAGGCCCAGACGGCACCCGGACCCGGCTCACTCATGAGCACCGCCCCGAGCTTCGGCGAGCGCCGACTCCGAGAATTGCGACGCGTAGTCCTCGGCCGGCGGGATGGGCGTGATGATGTCGAGCAGCACGCCGTCGGGGGCGGCGAAGATCGCGTGCCGCTGGCCGAACTCCTCCGAACGCAGCGGCAGCACCGGGACCAGCCCAGCGGCCACCAGGCGGTCGTGGACGGCGTCGACGTCGTCGACTTCCAGGTTGAGCAGGATGCCGTGGGCGGCGGGTCCGCGATGCGTCTCCGGGATCGTGGGGTGCCCGGCCTGCAGCACCGCCAGCTCCCACGTCTCGCGCCGGAGGCTCACGTACCAGTCGGACTCGAAGGTCACGTCGAAATCGAGATGGGTCCGGTAGAAGGCGGCGGTCGCCGTGACATCCGTCGCCATCACGACCGGGTAGAGGCTCGTCAGTTTCACCATGCTCCTTAGGGTGTGTCGCGCCCACGCTAGGGAGGGGGTGGACGCCTGCACACGTGCCGTTGGTCATCCCGTCGTGGTGACTTCCGGCACGCGTGCCGCTGGCGGGCGGCTGCCTACCGTGAGCGCATGACTCGAGAATCGTCGCCCTTGACCCCCCGCCAACTCCTGATGTCGAGGGTGGCGTGCGGCATCCTGATCGTCCTCGGCGTCGGGCACCTGATCCTGCTCGCGCTGACGAGTGGCGCGTCTGTGGTCGGGTGGGCCGAGCGCGGCCTCTGGGCAGCCGTCCCCCTCGTGCTCGGTGACGCGGGGGAGCAGAGCACCGACGCACTCGTCAACGAGGTCACGTTCTGGGCCGGACCCGGCAGCTTCGCCGTGCCTCAAGTCCTCCTCGGGTTCCTGATCTGGCATCTCGCCGACCGTGGAGCTCCCGTGCCCGCGTGGCTCTGCTGGGGGCTCATCGTGTGGTCGGTCCTCGCAGGCGTGCTGCTCGTACCGTCGCCGTTCCTGCTCGGCGCCGTCGCGGGCGTCCTCCTGCTCGTGGTCAGGAGGGACGCAGCCGGTAGACGATCGAGTCGATGAGCTCGCGCCACGCGCGGGCGGGAAGCTCGTGGCCGACGCCGTCCAGGAGGTGCAGTTCGGCACCGGGGATCTCGGCGGCGAGGGCTCGCGCGTTACCGACCGGGAAGAGCGGATCGGCGGTCCCGTGGATCACGGTGGTCGGCACCCGGAGCTGTCCGAGGCGCTCGCGCCAGCGTTCACCGGGTCGCATCGACGGATGATTGCCCGCGGCGCGCGCATCCGTCGACCGCGCGATGGCGGCCTCGCACATGCTCCGCACGGCATCCTCGTCGAACGACTCACCGGCGAGGATGCGCTCGCCGTCGATGTACGACTCGACCACCGCGGCACTGTCGCTCCAGTCCGGCTCGGCCAGCGTCGCCCAGACGTCGAGGAGCCCCGAGTCGACCTCGGGCAGGTCGGCGTCCGCGGGTCCGTGCTCGGTGGAGCGCGTCGACACCAGGGTCAGCGACGCCACGCGATCCGGGTGGTCGAGTGCGAGCAGCTGCGCCACCCATCCACCCTGCGAGAAACCGACGAGGTGGGCCTCCGCGGCACCGACCGCATCGAGGATCGCGAGAGCGTCGGCCGCCAGCTCCGCGAGCCCGTAAGTGGGCTCGCCCACCGGCCACGTCGTGCTCGCCCCGGTGTCGCGTTGGTCGAACCGGACGACCCGAGCGCCGAGCGCGGCCAGTTGCGCGCACAGCGTCGGCGGCCACCAGTCGCGCGTGCACGACGTGCCGGCCAGCAGCAGGATCGTCGCCTCGTCGGAGTCACCCTGACTCTCGACGGCGAGGCGGACGTCGCCACGGGTGACGGTCAGGAGAGCAGGAGACCAGTGCGGAGGGTTCGCCATTCGCGAGACGCTACGCGCCGGCCGCCCGGAACGGAGGTGCCGGAAGTCACCGTCGCGGAACGGTGGCCCGTACCGTGAACCCGGCGCCTGGCGACGAGGACAGCTCGACCGACCCTCCGAGCGGCTCGAGTCGCTCGTGCATCCCGGTGAGGCCGTGGCCCGGCACGATGCGCGCCGTGCCCTCGCCGTCGTCGGAGATGGTGACGCGCACCTCGCAACCCGTGTCCTCGACGAGAATCCGCACCGATCGCGCGTCGGTGTGGCGCAGGGTGTTGGTGACGGCTTCCTGCACGCAGCGCAGGATCGCGACCGTCGGCTCGACCGCGAGGTGTAGCTCACCCCGCACCTCCACCGAGACGTCGAGGCTGGGGATGCCGTTGGCGAGTTCGTCGAGGGCCGGCGCGAGAGGGGGTGACTCGACGCGCATCTCGCTCACCGCCGTTCGCACTGTCTCGAGCAGATCCTTGGCGATGGCGCGCGCGCGAGCGACGTGCTCGCCGCCGTGCCCGGGGAGCGCCAGGTGCGAGGCCACCTCGAGTTCGAGTGAGAGCGCGGTCAGATGATGTCCGGCGAGGTCGTGCAGATCGCGCGAGATGCGCAGCCGCTCGGCCTCCCGCGTCGACACCTGCAGGAGGGCGGTCGTCGACCGCAGCTCGGCGTGCGCGAGGGCGAGTTCGCGCCGCGCCTCTGTTTCGCTGCGGGCGGTGAACACCACGAGTGCGCCGAACACCTGCGAGATCCCGAAGACGGTGACGCCGACGACGAGGTCGACGGTCGGCCACGCGCCGAGCACACCCGTCGCTCCGACCACGGCCGTCTGCGTCGCGATCACCGCGGCGACGGCTCGAGGCGGCCAGAAGAACGAGGCCATCGTCGCGGTCATGACGAACAGCAGCGCGGCGGAACCCTGCCGGAAGTACAGCAGCACGAGCACCGCGCCCAGCAGGAGCAGGGTCACGAGCAAGAGGGTGCGGTTGAGTCGCCGCAACGCGGGGAGGTAGCCCTGCACAGCGAGCTGCGTCGCGCAGAACGCCACGTAGGCGGACCACCAGACCACCGGGAGCGACGGCCCCGAGGTACCCGGCGGAGAGCTGTCGAGCACGGCGATCACGCCGACGGAGAGGGTGAACGCGAGACTCGAGATCACGAGCCCGGTGCGAGTCGTCCTTGCGCCGCTCATCTCACTCTCCCGAGCCGGGACGCCGGGCGGTGTCGCCGTGCTCGGTCGACAGGATGCCCGACTCCAGCGCTCGGAGCACCGCCCGTGTGCGGTCGGTCACTCCGAGCTTCGTCAACACGCTCGACATGTGATTCTTGACGGTGCCTTCGGCGAGGTACAGGCCGCGTGCGATCTGGCGGTTCGACCAGCCGCTGGCTGCGAGACGCAGCACCGCGAGCTCACGCTCGGTGAGCCCGCCCAGCGGCGGCGCCGTGTCGACGTCCTGGGGGAGTCGCGAGATCGCGCGCAGAAGCCTGTCGGTGAGCGCGGGTTGCAACAACGTGTTGCCCGCGGCGAGTGTGCGGACTCCCGCAAGCAGCTGCTCGAGAGTCACGTCCTTCAGGAGGTAACCCCGCGCGCCGGCGCGCAGGGCGGCGAGCACGAGCTCGTCGTCGTCGAAGGTCGTCAGCACGAGCACCGGCACGTCGATGCCGCGCTCCCGCATCGCGGTGAGTGTGGCGATCCCGTCGCGCACCGGCATCCGCAGATCGAGCAGTACGACGTCGACGTCGACGCGCGCGAGAGCGGCGAGGGCCTCGTCGCCGTCGGCGCAGTCGTCGACGACATCCACCTCGTCTGTGAGCGCGAGGAGGCTGCGGATGCCCTCGCGCACCAGGTTCTGGTCGTCGACGATCAGAACGCGGATGGGTGCCGATCGCGTCGCGAATGCGCCGCCGGAGTCGTGCGTCCGCTCCGGAGCCATACCGGGAGTGTAGGCACGCTCCTCAGCGCGCGGAGGTGCCGGAAGTCACGCCGACGGGCGGGTCAGCTGACCTGGACTTCCTTCCAGAAGGCCACGTAGTCGGAGAAGTCCTTGCCGACGCGGGCGATGCCCGACTCGTACGGCTGCGGGTACGACCACGCGCGGTCCGGCAGTGCCTGGCCGTCGACCGTGACGACGAAGTACTGGCACTCGCCCTTCCACGGGCACGTGTACGGCGTCGGCGAGGTCGTGAGGAACCCCTCCTTCACCGAGGACGGCGGGAAGTACGAATTGCCTTCGATGTGGATGATCTCGTCGTCGGCTGCTTCGGCGATGACGGTTCCGTTGACAGTTGCAGTGGCCATGGTGTCTCCAACCTCGTGTCAACCCTCAGCATTCCGCGCCCACCTTCGGGTCTGATGAATGGATGCCGAGCTACGACGATCTGACCGCCCTGTTCGTGAACTGCTCGCTCAAGCGCAGCACCGAGCAATCGCACACGCAGGGGCTCATGGATCGCAGCATCGTGCTCCTCGAGCAGCAGGGGGTGAGCGTCGAGACGATCCGGCTCGCCGACTACGACGTCGCGCCCGGCGTGCAGTTCGACATGCGGGAGCACGGCTGGGGTGCCGACGCGTGGCCCGACGTCATCTGGCCGAGGGTCGAGGCAGCCGACATCCTCGTCGTGGGCAGCGCGCTCTGGCTCGGCGAGCCCACGTCGATCGCGTCGCGCCTCATCGAGCGGCTCTACGCGATGACGGGTGAGACCAACGACAAGGGCCAGCCGGTGTTCTACGGCAAGGTCGGCGGTGCCGTCACCACGGGCGACGAGGACGGGGTGAAGAACTCCAACCGGCGCATCCTGTACAGCCTCCAGCACCTCGGCTTCACGATCCCGCCGGCCGCCGAGACGGGCTGGATCGGCGAGATCGGCCCCGGCCCCTCGTACCTCGATGACGGCTCCGGCGGCCCCGAGAACGACTTCACGACGACGACGTTGACGGCGATGTCGTGGAACCTCCTCCACTTCGCGCGGATGCTCAAGGACGCCGGCGGCATCCCGGCGGTGGGCAATGTCACGGGATAGTGCGAGGCTGACTTCGCCACGCCCATCGGGAATGGTCCTCCGCAACGAAGAGTTGAGCAGGACGAGAGGGGAGCACGTGTGATCGAGTTCCGCGACGTGACGAAGACGTTCGGCGACCAGGTCGCCGTCGAGAGCTTCTCGCTGCAGATCCCCGCACGACAGGTCACGGTGCTCGTCGGTTCGAGCGGCTCGGGCAAGACGACCCTGCTGCGCATGATCAATCGCATGGTCGACCCGACTTCGGGCACCGTGCTCATCGACGACGAAGACGTCGCGACGGTGCCGCCCGTCGCCCTGCGCCGCCGCATCGGCTACGTCATGCAGAGCTCGGGCCTCCTGCCGCACCGTCGCGTGATCGACAACATCGCGACCGTGCCGCGACTCACGGGTGTGCCGAAGGAGAGGGCGCGGGCATGCGCCCTCGAACTCATGGATGTCGTCGGGCTCGACCGCGGGCTCGCGCGACGGTTCCCCTCCGCGCTCTCGGGCGGTCAGCAGCAGCGCGTCGGCGTCGCGCGCGCCCTCGCGGTGAGCCCCAACATCCTGCTCATGGACGAGCCGTTCGGCGCCGTCGACCCGATCGTGCGCGCCGAGCTCCAGCAGGAGGTGCTGCGCATCCAACGCGAGACCGAGACGACGATCGTCTTCGTCACGCACGACATCGACGAGGCGTTCCTGCTCGGCGACCAGGTGGTGATCCTCGCGCAGGGCGGCCGCATCGTGCAGCAGGGCTCCCCGGAGGAGATCCTCGCCCACCCGGCCGACGACTTCGTGGCGTCGTTCGTCGGTGCCGACCGCGGCAAGCGCCGCCTCACGATGTCGACGCGCGTCGGCGACGGCGACGACCGCGTGCTCGTGGATGCCGGGGGCTACCCCGTCGGCGTCATCGCGGCACCCGGCGGCAAGCTCGCGATCGGCGACGCGTCGCCGAAGTCCCGCAGCATCTCGAACAAGACCGACCAGGCGGGCGACGCCTGATGGCCTGGCTGTGGAACAGCGGGGATCTGATCCTGCGGTTGCTCGCGGAACACGCGTGGCTCTCCGCGATCCCGATCCTCATCGGTTTCGCAGCCTCCCTCCCCCTCGGCTGGCTCGCGGCGCGTTCGCGCATCGCCCGCGGCATCCTGCTCACGGTCTTCAACGTGATCTACACGATCCCGGCGCTCGCGCTCTTCGTCGTGCTGCCGGCGATCCTCGGCACGAGGGTGCTCGACCCGATCAACGTCGTCGTCGCTCTGACGCTCTACGCGATGGCGATGATGCTGCGGGGGGCCGTCGATGCGTTCGGCAGCGTCTCCCATGACGTGCTGCAGTCGGCGACGGCCCAGGGCTTCTCCGGCGCCTCGCGCTTCTGGGCCGTTCAGCTGCCACTCGCCGGACCGGTGCTGCTGGCCAACCTCCGCGTCGTGTCGGTGAGCACGGTGTCGCTCCTGAGCGTCGCCGCCCTGATCGGTCGCGGCGGCCTGGGCTACCTCTTCACCGACGGGTACTCGCGGCAGTTCCTGTTCGAGATCGGAACCGGCATCGTGTTCACGGTGCTGCTCGCGCTCGCGTTCGACGCGATCCTCGTCCTCGCCGGACGGCTGCTGATGCCGTGGAATCGCCGGGTGCGGGCGGGCACCTCGGCGCTGCGGGTGCCGACGAAGAGCTGGGTGGGCGCATGAACTTCCTCCTCGACGCTCTCGCCTTCATCTTCGACGCGGCCAACTGGGTCGGGCCGAAGGGCATCGGCGAACGCCTCGGCCAGCACCTCTACATCACGGGGGTGAGCGTGCTGCTCGCTGCCGTCGTCGCCGTCCCCCTGGGGCTTCTCATCGGCCACACCGGTCGCGGGCGCAACGCCGTCATCGCCGCCAGTGGGGCCGCGCGGGCGCTGCCCACCTTCGGTGTGCTGACGTTCTTCATCCTCATCGGCTTGAACATGGGCTACGGGCTCTCGCTGCCGCCGGTCATCGCCGTGCTCGTCATCCTCGCCATCCCTTCGATCCTCGCCGGCGCCTACGCGGGGGTCGAGGCCGTCGATCGTGTGACGGTCGACGCCTCGCGGGCACAGGGGATGACGGAGTGGCAGATCCTCACGCGTGTCGAGCTGCCCCTCGCCCGGCCCCTGCTCGTCGGCGGCCTCCGCTCCGCGACACTGCAGGTCGTCGCGACCGCGACGATCGCCGCGTACTACTCACAGGGCGGGCTCGGACGCTACCTCATCGAGGGCCTGCGCAACTACGACTACGGCCGCGCAGTGCTGGGAGCGATCCTCGTCGCCGCGCTCGCCCTCCTCCTCGACGCGCTCTTCGCCGTCGTCCAGAAACTCGTCGTGCCGCGCGGGGTGTCCCGCGGCACGACGCGCACCACCGGCAGTACAGCCCGGCGGCCGTCCCGGTCGTCAGGTGCCACCCGGGCACCCGTCACGGAAGGATGATTCGGATGTTCTCACGCACCATGAGGCGGGTCGCCCCGGCGGCTCTCGCCGTCGGCATAGGAGCGGTCGTACTCGCGGGCTGCGCCGGCGGCGGCGACCCGCTCGACCCCGGCACGGGCGACGGCGGCGACGCCGGCACGATCACGATCGGCAACCAGGCGTTCCCCGAGAGCGAGCTGCTCGCGCAGATCTACGGCCAGTACCTCGAGGCCAACGGCTACGAGGTCGCGTACGAGGCCGGCATCGGCTCGCGCGAGACCTTCATCACGGCGCTCCAGGACGGCTCGATCGACCTGATCCCCGACTACGCCGGCAACGCGCTCATCTACGCGAACCCGGACGCCGAGGAGACGTCGGCGGAGGACGTCGAGGCGGCGCTTCCGGCGGCCCTCGAAGAGCTCGGGCTCGCGGTCACCGCGGCGGCCCCGGGCGAGGACTCGGACGCGCTCGTCGTCACCCCGGAGTTCGCGGAGGCCAACGACCTGCAGACGATCGGCGACCTCGCACCGCTGTCGGCATCCATCACCCTGGGTGCCAACACCGAGTTCGAGCCGCGCTGGCGCGACGGACTCGCCGAGGTCTACGGCTTCGAGGGCTGGGCGTTCAAGGCGATCGACGACTACGGCGGACCGGGAACGCTCGCCGACCTGCTCGCCGGCGCCATCCAGGTCGCCGACATCTACACGACGACCCCGTCGATCGCGGCGAACGACCTCGTCGTGCTCGAAGACGACCTCGACCTGTTCGCGGCGCAGAACGTCATCCCGCTGCTCAACGCCGACGTGCTGACCGACGAGCTCGCGGCGCTGCTCGACGAGGTGTCGGCGGAGATCACGACCGAGGTGCTGCTCGAGCTCAACAGCGAGATGGCGGGCGACGCGAAGCCGTCGGCCGCTCAGGTCGCGTCGGCCTGGCTCGCCGAGGTCGGGCTGCTCTAGCAGTTCCATCCCGAAGCGGCCGCGGCCCGGGCTTACGCTCGGGTCGTGGCCGCTTCCTCCGTCGACGACTACCTGGCCGGCCTCGCCCACGCGGAGCTCCCCGGTATCCTGCGCTTGCGCGGTGCGATCCTCGCCGCCGATCCCCGTCTCGTCGAGCGGATCAAGTGGAACGCCCCGTCGTTCGGACTCGGGGCCGACGATCTCGTCACGATGCGGCTCGCCCCGCGGGATGCGTTCCAGCTCGTCTTCCACCGCGGTGTCACGAAGGTGGCCGGAGCCGTGGAGGTCGCCGACCCGGAGGGACTGCTCGCGTGGCGCGCGCCGGATCGGGCGGTGCTCGACGTCCGTACGTCGACGCGCGCCGCTGAACTCGAGCCCGCGATCGTCGCCCTGGTACGGGCGTGGCTGGCTGCCGCGTGAGTTGCAGAATGCTGCCGGAGGACGCAGCAATGTGCAACTAAGTCGACAAAACTACGCAGGCACCGCCAACACCGCCGCCGCCGCGAGGGCGAGACCCAGCCCGATCCACTGCACGGGGGCGATGCGCTCCTTCA
The DNA here is from genome assembly GCF_057350545.1 of Pseudolysinimonas sp. Lineage (NCBI taxonomy): Bacteria > Bacillati > Actinomycetota > Actinomycetes > Micrococcales > Microbacteriaceae > Pseudolysinimonas > Pseudolysinimonas sp. The sequence continues at coordinate 22,156 of NZ_JBMRCP010000001.1, forward strand.
GCACGAGGGCGGCGAGGGCGATGGTGCCCGCGGGGTAGAGGGCGGCGAGCACGCTCATGACGGTGAGGTCGCCCATCCGGAGGCCGGTGAGGATGAGCACGTTGGCCGCGGCGTCCGCGACACCGCACGCGAGGATCACGGGGATCGCGCCACGGAGGCCGGGGAACGCGGGGGAGCCCCGGCGTCGCGCTGCGAGCACGAGCCCCGCGATGACGAGCAGCAGGATGGTGCTGCTCACCGCCCGGTTCGCCACGATCGGGTAGAGCCCCGAGTCGTCGGGAGCGAGGTCGACGAGGATGAAGAACGCCCCGATGAGCAGACCCGAGACGACGGCGTAGACGATGCCGCGCACCCGCGGACGCACGGCACCTTTCTCGGGCACGAAGCCGACGAGCACGATGGCGACGAGGATGCCGGCGAGCGCGACGTAACTCCACCAGGGCAGGCGCTCCCCGGCGAAGACCCCCCACGTCATCGGCACGGGGGCCGAGAGCACGGCGGTGAGTGGAGAGAGGATGCTCATCGGCCCGATCGCGAGGGCGGCATAGAGCAGCAGCACGGCGAGAGCACCCGTCATGCCGCTCAGCCCGCCCCACAGGAACGCCTCGAACGACACGCGACCCGCCACGAGCAGCGCGGCGGGGATCAGCACGACGAGTCCGACCACGGCGGCGAGCGCGGTGACGACGACGGGGGCGGTGCGTTTCGCGCCGAGGCCGCCGAAGAAGTCGGCGACGCCGTAGGTAAGGGCGCTCGCCAGTCCCACGACGATCGCCAGCACGTGCCCACGCTAGCGGCCCGGCATCCCGCCGCCGTCCGGTGAACGGACCCTGAACATCCGCTGCGATGTTTGCCCGATCGCGCGGAGTCTGCTTAGGGTGGGCGAGCGACCCCCGAACGGGGGTCAGGTGACCCGAACACCGTTGCATCGCTCAGGAAGCGCAGCTTCCATCGACACCACGGAGCAGCACCACATGTCGGGTCAGCACTCTCGTTCCCTCGTCCGCGTCGCGATCGCCGGCCTCGTCGCCGGCGCGCTCGCCCTCGTCGGGGTCACCCCCGCGTGGGCCGCCGACCCCGTCCCGATCGCGACGGTGCAGGGCACCGCGGCCGAGGCGACGGGCCTCGGCTCGACCGTCACGGTCGAAGGCGTCATCACGGCGTACTACGCCGCGCCCAGCAACTACCGCGGGTACTACTTGCAGACGGTGGGCTCGGGCGGGAGCGGTGAGGATGCCACCCCCGGCGCCTCCGACGGCATCTTCGTCTTCTTCGGCAACAGCGACCCGGGGCGCGCGATCGGCGACCTCGTGCGGGTCACCGGCACGGTCGCGGAGTTCCAGGGGCAGTCGCAGATCTCGGCGACGACCCACGAACTCGTGGAGACGGCGCAGCCGCTCCCGGAGCCCGTCCCGCTGCCCGACAGCGTGGTCGGCGGCGACCGCGAGCAGTTCGAGGGGATGCTCGTCGCCCCGACCGGCACCTACTCCCTCATCTCCACGCACCAGGCCTACAACTTCGGCACCCTCTGGCTCGGAGCCGGCGGGATGCAGACCCAGTCCACCGAGGTCGCCGACGGCGGGAGCGCCGACCAGCAGGCGATCGCGGCCGCCAACGTCGCCCGGCGCCTGCTCCTCGACGACGGCTATAGCATCCAGGTGACCAACAACGCGCACGTCGGCGAGCAGCCGTACCTCACGCGCGACACGGTCGTGCGCACGGGTGACACGTTCGTGCCGTCGGCCGCGCCGTACGTGCTCGGCTTCGGCTTCAACGACTGGCGCCTGCAGCCGCAGGTGCCGATCACCGACGCGAGCCCGGCGGACTACAAGCCGACGTGGACGAGCGGCAACCCCCGTCCGGAGAGTGCGCCCGAGGTCGGCGGCGACGCGACGTTCGCGTCGTTCAACACCCTCAACTTCTTCACGACTCTCGCGACGTCGGGCAACGAGGCACGCGGTGCTCGCACCGCTGAGCAGTACGCGACGCAGCTCTCGAAGCTCGTGTCGGCGATCAACGGCCTCGACGCCGACGTCGTCGCGCTGCAGGAACTCGAGAACGACGTCGAGTTCGGTCAGCCGGTCGACACGACGATCTCCGCTCTCGTCGACGCGCTCAACGCCGACGCCGGTGCCGGCACGTGGGACTTCGTGCCCACCCCGGCCGACCTCGCGTCCCCGGGCGCGAACGACGTCATCACGACGGGCATCATCTTCAAGCCCGCCGCCGTCGAACCGGTCGGCGAGAGCTTCGCGGATGCCGACCCGGTCTGGGCGGATGCCCGCGTGCCGATCGGGCAGACCTTCGAGGTGGGCTCGCGGGTCGTCACGGTGATCGCCAACCACTTCAAGTCGAAGAGCCCGCCCGAGGACGACCCGGACGCGCCGCAGCCGGCCGACGGGCAGGGCTTCTTCAACGCGGAGCGCGTCGCCCAGGCGGAGCGGCTCATCGCCCTCACCGCCGAGATCGCCGCCGACCCCGAGAAGGGCGCCGACGTGCTGCTGCTCGGCGACTTCAACTCGTACTCCGAGGAGGACCCGATCCAGGCGTTCGAGGCGGCGGGCTTCGTCGACCTCGGCACCGAGCTCGCGCCCGACCAGGAGACGTACACGTTCGACGGCCAGCTCGGCTCGCTCGACCACTCGCTCGCCTCGGCGTCGCTCGCCGACGCGGTCACGGGCTACGGCGTGTGGAGCATCAACTCGCCCGAGTGGGGCGATCGCGGCTACGCGTTCGGCGCGACCGAGGCGGGCACCCCGTTCCGGTCGAGCGACCACGATCCCGTCGTCATCGGCGTGAGCGGAGACGCGACACCGGTCACGGTCGACCTGCTCACCATCAACGACTTCCACGGTCGGCTCGAGTCGGCGCCGCCGGTGGCCGGCGCGGCGCTGCTCGGCGGGATGGTCGACTGGTACGAGGCGCGCAACCCGAACAC
>NZ_JBMRCP010000023.1:0-20112 GCF_057350545.1 Pseudolysinimonas sp.
AGCGGTCTACCCGGGAACTCGGGGGGCCCCGTCGACGTTCCCTGTCTGACCTTGCACCGGGCGAGGTTTACCCAGCGAGCCCGATCACTCGGGCCCCTGGTGGTCTCTTACACCACCGTTTCACCCTTACCGGCCCGCTCCCCTCCGAAGAGGGGAGAAGTCCGGCGGTCTGCTCTCTGTTGCACTTTCTCGCGGATCACTCCGGGTGGGTGTTACCCACCGCCCTGCCCTGTGGTGCCCGGACGTTCCTCGGCATCCCGGCCGGAGCCGGAACGACGCGACCGTCTGGCCGGCCCGTTTGCACCCTCAGAGTACGCGGTTTCGCGACACCCGCCTACGGCGGGCACTCAACCCGCGACGCGGTTCAGAGACCCGACTCGGAGGTGCGGACGAGGATCGCGTTGGAGTCGGGGCAGAGCAGCACGTCGTCGGGAGCGGCCGCGCGGATGGCGTCGAGGTCGCTCGCCTTGAGCGCGACGCCGCTCGCCGAGCTGATCCCGGCGCGCAGATGCGAGGCGCCGGTGCCGTAGCGCTCGCGCTGCTTCTCGTACAGTGCGAGGAGGTCGGCGGGCACCTTGCCGGCGACGGTCTGCCGGTTCGCCGCCGTGTGGGTGCGCTCCGCGTCGAGTTCGCCGAGCGCCGCGTCGCGAGCGGCGGTCGCCTCGATGAGGGATGCCGCCAGGCTCGCGAGCTCGGCATCCGTCGACGCGAGCACGGCCTCACGCTCTTCCACGGTCTCCATGACGGCGAGCTCGATGTCTTCGAGATCGCTCTTGCGCTTCGCGAGCGCCGCGAGCTCCTGCTCGAGGGCCTGGACGTCTTTGACGGAGGTGCTCGCCTGCAGCCGCTCGGAGTCACGCGTGATGCGGGCGTCGACGACGGCGACATCGGCCTCGGTGCGCTTCAGCTCGAGCCGGGCGTCCTCGGCGGCGCCGAACAGCTCGCTGCGCGTGCGCTCGAGTTCGCCGCGCTGCGCCGTCAGTGCGTCGACGACGCCGCGCTCGGGGAGCTTCTCGATGCGACGCGCGAGTTGCTGCAGCTTCGTGTCGAGCGCTTGCAGATCGAGCAGCAGCGCCTGATCTTCGGGGGTGGCCTTGAGTGGCATGTTTTCCTTCCGCGCGGCCGGGACGACCGCGGCTTACTGCATGACAGAGAACGACCAGGGGTCGGTGCGCAGGTCGCTCACGCTGACCTCGACGCCCGGGAGGGCATCCCGGAGCTGTTGGGCGGCGACGTCGAGCCACAGCCACTCGCTCGCCCAGTGCGAGACGTCGACGAGGGCGGGGCCGCGCGAGACGCGCGCGTTCTCGACGGCCTCCGAGGCGGGATGGTGGCGGAGGTCGCTCGTCACGTACACGTCGGCGGCGAGCACATCCGGATGCGCCAGGTAGGCGTCGCCCGCGCCCGCGCAGAGCGCCACCCGCGACACCGGGCGGTCGTACTCCCCCGCGACCCGCACCCCCTGGGCCGTCGGAGGCAGGATGTCGGCGAGCTCGCGCGCGAGGCGCCCGAGGGTCGTGGGCTCGGCGAGCTCCCCCACCCGGCCGATGCCGATCGCGGCGTCGCCGACCGCAGGGACGAGCGGCACGATGCCCCGCAGTCCGAGGCGCTCGGCGAGCACTGCCGAGGTGCCGGAGGTGACGATGTCGGCGTTGGTGTGCGCCGCGAGGAGCGCGCAGCCGCCGCGGATGAGCCGCGCGATCACGGCGCCCTTGTAGCGCGTCTCGGCGACCGTCGTGACGCCGCGGAGCAGCAGCGGATGGTGCACGAGCAGCAGATCGGCCCTCTGGTCGATCGACTCGTCGACGGTGTCGAGCACGGCATCGACGGCGAGGTGGATGCGGCGCAGCGGAGCCGCGGGATCGCCCGCCAGCAGCCCGACGGCATCCCACGGCTCGGCGCCCGCCTCGGGCCACAGCCGCTCGACGGCAGCCAGGGCGTCCGCCAATGTCGGCGTCACGGCGCGTCGGCGAGGATCGAGGTCACGGCCTCAGTCTACGGACGCGTCCTCCTGCCGACGGATCGCCGGGATGGCGCTCACGAGCGGCAGCAGGATGCCGAGCACGAGTGCCGCGAGCACTCCGACGTCGCTCGTCAGGAGCGGGTCGCCCTCGGACAGCCCGAGGAACGGCAGGAGGTAGCCCTGCCAGTCGAGCCACGGCAGTTCGGCCGAGGTGAGGCCGAATCCGATCGCGATGATCGCCGCGAGGCCGACGACGTTGACCCACCGCACGGCCGGATAGACGCCGCCGCGACGCAGGAGCGACTCGGCGTGGAAGCGGCGGCGGCGGATCATCATCTCGGTCGCGAAGATGCCCGCCCAGGCCGCGACCGGCACGGCGATGGTCGTGGCGACGTCGCGAATGAGCCCGCGTGCGTCGCCGACGAGGAACAGCAGGGCGACGGCGGCGACGAGCACGAGGAGCCCCGCGATCACAGTGGTTCCCGAGCGACGCAGGCCGACGCCGAGCGCCTGCAGTGCGAAACCGCCCGAGTAGATCGTGAGCACGACCGCGGAGAGCAACCCGAGCGCGAGAGCGGCGATGAGGGGTGCGGGATACCAGATGGGCAGCAGCGCGGCGATCGTGTGGAGCGGGTTCGTCGCGAGACCGTCGGCGATGACGGTGTCCGACGCCGCGAGCATCGCGCCCCAGGACAGCAGCAGGAAGGCGGGGAGGGTCGCCCCGAAGGTCGCCCAGAGCATCGTCGAGCCGCCGTCACCGTCCGGACGCTGGTAGCGGGCGACATCGGCGCTCGAGTGCACCCAGGCGAGTCCGACGAAACTGAAGACGAGCACGACGCCGCTCACCAGGAGGATCCACGGCCCGTCGGCGACACCCTGCGCGGCCGAGATGTCGAGGTACGGGTAGGTGAGCGCGATGAGGCCGACGACGAGGATGCCGGTGACGATGCACAGCACGAGCTGGAGGCGGGCGAGCAGTCCGTATCCGAAGATCGCGACCACGAAGGCGAGAGCGAAGCCGACGGCGAGTCCCAGGAGCGTCCAGGTCTGTTCGCCGAGACCGGCATCCAGTCCGGCGTCGACGAGCACGCGCCCGACGCCGGCGGAGAGCATCCAGAGCAGTGCTCCGCCCCAGAAGATGCGCGAGATGACGGCGAAGACAGTCGGGAGGGCGTTGCCGACGAGGCCGAAGGTCGCACGCGAGACGATCATGGTCGGCTGCCCGCTCCACTTGCCGGCGAGCGTGACGAGGCCGAGCGGGAGGAACGACAGCGCGACGCCGACGAGGATCGCGACGAGCGCCTGCCGCAGGCTCATCCCGAGTCCGAACAGCACGGCGCCGAGCGAGAGCGAGATCACCGACGAGTTCGCGGCGAACCACAGCCAGAACAGACGGGCGGCCCGGCCGGCGCGCAGGTCGAGCGGGGTCGGCTCGGGTCCCGCTGCTTCCACGAGGAGGGCGGGATGGTGCTCGGCCACCTCGTCGACGAGCCCCGGTTCGTCGTCGGCGAGCTGCACGGTCGGGATCGGCTGCGACGGAGGTACGAGCACGGTCACCGCGCCCGTCGAGTCGACGGGGATGGCGCCCGTTCCGAAGGCCCGGTCGATCTCGTCGACGACGTCGTCATCGTCGAGGGAATCCTCGTCTCTCGGCGTCTCGGATTCCGGGGAGAAGGGGGGCGGCGCGAATGCCGGCGGCGCTTCCCAGCCCGGCGGCATGGTGATCGGTGCCGCCACGATCGGACCCGCCCCGAGGTCGTCGGGATGCACGTCGTCCGGGTGGATGTCGTCGGGGTGGATGCCTTCAGGGTCGACGTCGCGAGGCGCGGCGAGTTCCCCGGGCGGAGGCAACGGGATCGGCGCGCCCGTCGGGGGGCGCACCTCGTCGACGCTGGGATCGTACGGCGGCAGAGCCGCCGGCTCGAGCCCGATGGGAGGTGGGAGGTGGGCGAAGTCGGCGCCCGCGACGGGAGCCCCGGGTGCCGGAGCTCCCGGAGGCGGGAGGTCGATCGACGGTGTGGCCGGCGGCATCCCGAACGCGGGGGCCGTCGGGGGTGCGAAGGCGGGCGGCTCGACGAGAGGCGGGGGGGCGAAGACGGTCGGCGGCTCCGGCGCGACCTCAGGTTCCGGGACGACGCGCTCGGGTTCGGGCGCGACGGGCTCGGGTTCGGGCGCGATGGGCTCGGAATCTTCGGGCGGAGCGGCCCGCAGGTAGGTGGGCGGCGCCGGGAAGAGCGGCGCATCCGAGAACTGCGGGGCCGTCGACAGCTGCTGGGCGGTCGACGCGGTCTCGGGCATGGGAGCGGGCGCCCCCTGGGCCTCTTCCGCGCGACGACGGAGCTCGCTCTCGAGTCGCTCGATCGCCTCGAGGGTGGAGCTGCTGCCGGCGAGCGGCTCGGCCTTCAGTTCGGGCACGTCGGCGTGCTGATCGGCCGGTGCGGGAGCGGTGACCGGTCTCGGCTCCTCGAACGACGGCTCCTCGTACGACGGCTCCTCGAACGAGGCCGGCTCCGGTGCTGCGGCTGACTCCGGCGCTGCGGCCGGCTCCGGTGCTGCGGCTGGCTCCGGCGCTGCGGCCGGCTCCAGTACGGCGGCGGGCGGCGCGACGGGGCTCGGCGACGACGAGACCGGAATGGGCGAGGTGTACGGAGCCACCTGAGCGGCGAGCGCATCCGCGAGCGCGTCGTCGTCGAACGCAGGCGGCTCGACATCGGACGAGGGTGGCGTGTAGGTCGACCGACGGACGCCCGACGGCACGTAGGGCTCGGGGGCATCCCCCGGCCGGCCGTCGCCCGGTGCGTCGCTCATGTGTCGGATTCTATGAGCGCGGCCGGACGGCGGCGACGCGACGTGCCGTGACGAGCACAGCGAGTCCCACGAGCACGAGACCGAAACCCACCCAGCCGATGACGTTGAGCCGCTCCCCCACGATGAGCACGGCGAGCACCGTCGCGAACACCGGCTCGAGCAAGGTGATGGTCGTCGCGGTCGAGCTGCGCACCGAGCGCAACCCGATGCCGAACAGGATGTAGGCGACGAGCATGGGGCCGAGCGCGAGGTAGGCGGTGAGACCGATCGACGTCCACGACTGCAGCAGCGGGGCGCCGAGCACGACCAGGAGGACGAGCAACGGCAGCGACCCGAGGCCGAACATCCCGCCCATGACGCCGCGCGACGGGTGGCCCGCCCTGATGACGCGCGACGACGAGTAGGTGTAGAGCGCATAGGCGAGCCCCGCGAGGAGCCCGATCCCGACCCCGAGTACGGCGGATGCCGTCGAGGCAGCAACGCCCCCTTCCTCGCGACCCGTCGCGAGCAGCGCGATCCCGGCCACCGCGAGCGCCGTCGACACGAGCCAGCGCGCCGACAGCCTCTCGCGTTCGATGATCCACTCGAGGAGGGCCGCGAAGACGGGGCCCGAGCCGAGGGCGACGACGTTGCCGACCGCGACGCCGACGAGATCCATGCCGGTGTAGAACGCGAGCGGGTAGACCACGACGCCGACCGCGCCGATCGCCGCCCACTTCCGACCGAGGGGATCGCGCAGCACCGCCGTCGACATCCTCGGGGCGGTGAGGAAGAGCAGCAGTCCGCCGATACCCATCGTCGCGGCCCCGATCGCGAGGGGGCTCGCGGCGTCGGGCAGGAACGTCGCGGTGGTGCCCGACGTGCCCCAGAGGAGGCAGGAGATGACGAGGGCGACGACTCCCGAGGTGCGTGCGCCCGTCACGCCTCCGACCCTACCGAGCGCTGGAGCGTCCTCTTGGCCGTCCCGGCGGACGCCCGTAGGTTCGACGGATGGGTCTGATCGACGAGGATGCCGTGGTGCCGACTGCCGTCGGAGAGCTCGGGGCGCTCATCCGCCCGCATCCCGCCGGGGTCGCGCCGGGCGTCGTGTTCGTGGACGGCTCGGGCGACGGTGCCCGTGACGAGTGGGGCGGGTGGCCCGACCGGCTCGAGTCGGCGGGAGTCGCGACGCTGCGACACGACAAGCCCGGATGCGGCGGCTCGCCCGGACACTGGAGCGAGCAGACCCTGGAGGATCGGGCGCGCGAGTCGCTCGCCGCACTGCGGGTGCTGCGCGGGCATCCCTCGGTCACCGGCCGGCCCGTCGGCTTCTACGGCGTCAGTCAGGGCGGCTGGGTGGCCCTGCTCGCCGCGGCGCTCGCACCCGACGAGGTCGACTTCGTGATCACGCATTCCGGCCCGGGCACCACGCCCGCCGCGCAGGAGCGCGAGCGGCTCGAGGCGGCGGTGCGCGCCGAGGGGCACGACGAGGCCGCGGTGGCGGCGGGGCTCGCCTGGGTCGACGAGCGTGCCGGTCTCGTGCGGCGCGGCGATTCCCCCGCGAGCATCCTCGAGACGCAAAGTCGTGTCGCGGGTGAGCCCTGGTTCGGGGCGGTGAGCTTCCCCTACGACTCCGTCGAGGCGCTGCGGTTCCTCGCCGGGATGATCGACTTCGATCCCGTGGCCGTCCTGCCCGACGTGCGCTGCCCGGTGCTCGCACTCTTCGGAGGCGCCGACGGCGGCGTACCGGTCGCGGAGAGCGTCGCGATCTACGCGACCCATCTGCCCCGCGACCCGCGGCACGGACTCGCGGTGTTCCCGAACGCCGACCACGGACTGTTCCTGCCCGCCGACGGCGACGAGGAGCGCAGTCCGCTCGCGCCCGCGTGGCGATCGACGGTGGCCGGCTTCCTCTCGGGGCTCGGCGACTGATCGCACCGGTCCGGAATCGTCGGGTGCGCACCCGACCCGCTGACGAGACTCGACGAGGAAGGGGGCACCGTGATCTCAGCACTCAACCGAGTCGTCGAACTCGTCGAGACCCACCTCGTCGAGCAGCACCTCACCGAGGAGCTCGACGTCGCGGCGCTCGCCCGGGAGGTCGGCTCGACCGAGTACCACGTGCGACGGATGTTCTCGTCGCTCGCGGGCCTGCCGCTGTCCGAGTACATCCGGCGCCGCCGCATGACCGTGGCGGCGACGGATGTCGTGCGCGGCCAGGACGACCTGCTCGCGATCGCGGTGCGCTACGGCTACGGCTCGAGCGAGGCCTTCGGTCGAGCATTCCGGGCGGTGCACGGCGTGAGCCCGGGCGACGTGCGACGGGATGGCGGCCCCCTCCGCAGTCAACCGACCCTCAGGTTCCGCCTGACCGTAGAAGGGAGCACCATGCTCGCCACCCGCCTCATCGACCGCCCCGCGTTCCGCCTCGTCGGCCACGCCGCCCGCGTGCCGCTGATCCATGTCGGGGTCAACCCGCACATCCAGGCCCATCTCGCGTCCCTCCCGCCGACCGAGCACGCGCGCCTCAAGGAGCTGAGCGACTTCGAACCGGCCGGGCTGCTCCAGGTGAGCGCCGACGTCGACCCCGACTACACGGAGGGCAGCGAGCTGACCTACCTGCACGGGGTGGCGATCGGCGACGCCACGGAAGTTCCCGCGGACCTCGACGTTCTGGAGGTGCCCGCCGGCATGTGGGCGGTGTTCCGCACCGAGGGCCCGTACCCGCAGACGCTGCAGACCGCGTGGGCCGCGACCGCGACCGACTGGTTCCCGTCGAACCCGTGGCGGCTGCGCCCCGGACCGTCGATCGTCGCCGTGCTCGATCGTGCTGACGACTTCAGCACGGCGACGTGCGAGCTCTGGCTCCCGATCGAGAGCGCGTAGATGCTGCTGCGTCGGGCCGCCGTCGGCTACCTCGTGGTGCAGGGCGTCGGAGTGCTCGCCTGGTGGGCGCTCCTGCTCGCCGTGCCGGCATCCCGGCCGCTCTTCACCGCCGACGGCGCGCCCGACGCCGTGCTGCTCGCCTTCCTCGTGGGCGACGTCGTGCTCGTGGGCGCCGGGTCGCTCGTCGCCGCCGTCGGAGTCGCCCGCGACACCCGGTGGGCGTGGCCCGTGCTGCTCGTCCACGCCGCGTCGTGCGTCTACGCCGGGATGTACTGCGTCTCGCTGCCGCTGCTCAGCGGGGGCTCCGGCTGGCTCGCCGCCATCTGCATGGTGCCCGTGCTCGTCGTTCCCGCGACCCTCGCCGTGCTGCTGCGGCCGCGCGAGGGGCGCGCATGACGCTGCTCAAGACCGCCGCGCAGGCCGCGCTCTTCTGGGCGGTGTTCCTCGTGGCCGTGCCGCTCGGGATCCGCGCGGCGGAGGTGCAGGTCGGGCTCGCCACGTGGACGCTCCCGCATCCCGCGCTCGTGGCGGTCGGGATCGCCGTGCTCGTCGCCGCGTCGACGCTCAACGTCGCGGCGGCGTGGGCGCTCGCGGTGCACGGCGACGGTACGCCCCTGCCGCTCGACCCCACGCGGCGCCTCGTGATCCGCGGCCCGTACCGCTGGGTGCGCAACCCGATGGCCGTCGCCGGGATCGGGCAGGGCGTGGGGGTCGGGATCCTCCTCGGCTCCCCGATCGTCGTCGGGTACGCGCTCGCCGGCGCCGTCGTGTGGCACCTGCTCGTGCGGCCCTGGGAGGAGGCCGAGCTCGTCGCGCGCTTCGGCACGCCGTATGCGGAGTACCGGACGGCCGTGCGGTGCTGGCTGCCGCGACTGCATCCCGTCGCCGCGGTCGGGGAACCCGTGGGCCCTGACGGACTCGAACCGCCGACATCCTCGGTGTAAACGAGGCGCTCTACCAACTGAGCTAAGAGCCCGCGCCGTGATGCTACCGGTCCCTTATGGTGACGGGATGAGAACCGCTCGGGAACGGGTGCGGCTCCTCGTGGAGTCGAAGCCCTTCCAACGCACCATCATCGCGCTCATCATCGTCAACGCGGTCATCCTCGGGCTCGAGACCTACCCCGTCGTGATGGATGCCATGGGCGACGCCCTGCACGTCGCTAACGGCATCATCATCGGCATCTTCGTCGTCGAGATCGTGTTGCGCATCTTCGCCCACGGGCTCGCGTTCTTCCGCAGCGGCTGGAACTGGTTCGACCTGTTCGTCGTCGTCGTCGCCCTCATCCCGGCGGGTGGCGAGGCGGGGGTGCTGCGCGTGCTGCGGCTGCTGCGGGTGCTGCGCCTGCTCTCCGCCGTGCGCTCGATGCGGCTCGTCGTCGCTGCCCTCGGCGCGTCGATCCCCGGGATCGCCTCGATCGGCGGGCTGCTGCTCATGCTCACCTACGTGTTCGCCGTCGCCGCGACGACGCTGTTCGGCGCGCAGAACCCGGCACACTTCGGCGACCTGTGGGTGTCCGGCGTCTCGCTCTTCCGCATCATGTTCGGCGACGGCTGGCCCGACTTCGTGGCGCCGATGGCGTTCGACGCGCCCTGGATCTGGGGCTTCTTCGTGCTCTACACGATCGCGTCGTCTCTCATCGTGCTCAACCTGCTCATCGCCGTCGTCGTCGAGGCGATGGACCGCATGAAGGTCGCCGAGCTCGACGAGGCGATCGAGGAGGATCGGGCTCTCGACGAACGCATCCTCGAGGAGTTGCTGGCGCTCCGCGCGCAGGTCGAGCGATTGGAACAGAAGGTGTCACCGAAGGGCACCGGCGGATCGGTATCCTGAGCGAGCCCTGGCAGTCCAGAGCACCGGTTATGACGAGAAGAAGAGGCGACGGATGGCGCGATCGAGGTTGACCCGCACCCTGGCGGCGGTCGGAGGCATCGCCGTCGCTGCGATCGGACTCTCCGGTTGCGCGGGCGTCGGCGTCTCGTCACCCGGCAGCCCGCTGCAAGCGCCGGACAGCTGGACGATCATGACCTACTCGATCGCCGACACCAACCTCGAGCCCTTCATGATGGAAGACATCGAGGAGCTCGGCGATGTCGGCTCCCGGCCCGGGCTGAACCTCGTCGCCCTCGTCGACCGCGCCGAGGGCTACACCGAGACGTCGGTGCTCGGCATCCCCGATTGGACGGGCGCCAAGCTCCTCGAGATCAACCGCGACTCCGCGACCGAGCTCGCCGACTACGGCGATCTGAACACGGGTGACCCCGACGTGCTGCAGGCGTTCATCCGCGAGAGCATCCGCGCCTACCCCGCAGCGAACTACGGTCTCGTCATCTCCGACCACGGCGCCTCGTGGCCGGGCGTCGGCGACGACGAGTCCTCCGGCGGGGACACGCTCAACCTGGCGGAGCTCGAGCAGGCGATCTCCGGGGCCGTCGCCGAGACCGGCATCGACAAGATCGACATGATCGGCTTCGACGCGTGCCTCATGGCGACGTTCGAGGTCGCCTCGACGCTCGCCCCGTACGCCGACGTCCTCGTCGCGTCGCAGGAGCTCGAGCCCGGCCACGGCTGGGACTACCGCTCGTTCGAGGCTGCCTTCCGCGGCGCGACACCCGCTGAACTGGGCGCCGAGATCGTCGACGGGTTCGAGTCCCAGGCCATCGCCTCCGGCACCGACGTCGACATCACTCTGTCGGTCGTCGACCTCGCGAACTTCGCCGCCGTCGACGACGCGGTCACCGGTCTCGCGTCCGCACTCCGCGATCGCGTCGCCGACGTGGCGCCGACGGTCGGCCGCACGCTCGCGCAGACTCTCGGCTTCGGAGCCCACCCGAACCCCGCGTACGACACGCACATGAAGGATCTCGGCATCCTCGCGGGCGAGCTGAGCGTCGATGCCCTCGACGTCGCCGACCAGGCGGATGCCCTCGTGCGGGCGATCAACGACGTCGTCCTCACCAAGGTCGCCGGGCAGGCCACGCGGGGAGCGACGGGGCTCTCGATCTACTTCCCGCCGAGCGGGCAGTACTACAACGACGAGTACGCCGCGGTCGCAGAGCGCACCGGGTGGGCCGACTTCCTCACGACCTACTACGAGGAAGGTGGCACGGTCGAGCCGCCGGTCTCGGTCACGGGCGACGCGAACGTGGTGTTCGCCGACGGCGGGGTGTACGTCACCGGCGACTTCGGGGCGGGAGCGGCCGACAGCATCTCCGAGGTCGTCCTCTACTACGGCATCCTCAACGACGACGGCACCATCGACTACATCGGCGAGCGTGCCGGTGTCGTGGCGGACGACGGTTCCGGGCTCGCCGGGGCGCACTACAACCTCGGTTACCTGAACCTGAGCGACGGGCAGGACTCGGCGCTCGCGTACCTCGCGCTCGCGCAGGACGCGACGGCGGGAACCGCCACGGTGTCGGTTCCGCTCACCTATCTGGGGGCTGACGGGGTCGACGAGGTGGATGCGCTGCTCGAACTGGGCCTCAACGCCGCCACCGGGACGATCGTCTCGGAGACGTACTACGCATACAACGAGGGTTCGGGCACATACGGCGAGCTCGCGGTCGAGGACGGCGGGCTGATCTACCCGCTCGTGCAGCACTACGACCCGGCCACCGGATCGGTCGAGTGGATCCCGACGACGGACGCGGGGCTGAATGCCGCGCTCGCCGACCTCCAGTACGACGTCACGGCACTTCCGGCGGGGCTCCGGCTCGTGCTCGAGTTGTACGTGTACGACTTCGGCGGGAACAGCGACTTCGTCAGCGCCGTCGTCACCGTCCCGTAGCCCAGACGGAGCGCGCCGGCTCAGACGGCGGCGCGCGCCGGCTTCACGTCTTCGAGCGCCGCACGGTACTCCTCGATCGAACGCGGCTCGCCCGGAGCGGTGATGAACGACGCGCGGATGACACCCTTCACGTCGATCACGAAGGTCGCGCGGTTCGCGAAGCCCTTCTCCTCGAGGAAGACGCCGTACTCCTTCGCGACGGCACCGTGCGGCCAGAAGTCGGCGAGCAGCTGGAAGTCGTAGCCCTCCTGCTCGGCCCAGGCGCGCAGCGCGGCCTTCGAGTCGACCGAGATGCCGAGCAGTTCGACGTCGCGATCCTTGAACAGGTCGAGGTTGTCGCGCAGCGCGCAGAGCTCGCCCGTGCAGACCCCCGAGAACGCGAGCGGGAAGAAGACGAGCACGACCGGCTTGACGCCCTGGAAGTCGCTCAGCCGCACGTGCTCGCCGAACTGATTGGCGAGATCGAAGTCGGGCGCCCGGGTGTCGTTCTCCAGAGCCATGTGGTTGTGCGTTCCTCTCCGGCCGGAACCGAATGCCCGGCGGTCCAGCGGACGATCATACGCCTCGGAAACCCGAGGGGTGCGACAACTAGAGTGGAGATGCCGCGGTCCACGAGACCGCACCTTCCAGCCACCCCTACCGCTCTACCAGCGGATGAAACTTGTGAGGTCACCGGTGCCCGTCAACGACCAGGACCCCTATTCGGTCAACAACACCGATGTCGACCCGGACGAGACCGCCGAATGGCAGGAGTCGCTCGACTCCCTCGTCGAGGCGAAGGGCCGAGGTCGCGGACGCGACGTCATGCTCAGCCTGCTCAAGCGCTCCAAGGAGCTGCAGCTCGGCGTGCCGATGGTGCCGACGACCGACTACATCAACACGATCGCGCCCGAGAACGAGCCCGCGTTCCCCGGTGACGAAGACCTCGAGCGCCGCTACCGCGCCTGGATCCGCTGGAACGCCGCGATCACGGTGCACCGCGCCCAGCGCCCCGACATCGCCGTCGGCGGTCACATCTCGACGTACGCGTCGTCGGCTGCCCTCTACGAGGTCGGCCACAACTGGTTCTTCCGCGGCAAGGACCACCCCGGCGGCGGCGACCAGATCTTCTACCAGGGGCACGCCTCCCCCGGCATGTACGCGCGCGCCTTCCTCGAGGGCCGCCTCTCGGAGCAGCAGCTCTCCGCGTTCCGTCAGGAGAAGTCGCAGGCGCCGTACGGCCTGTCGTCGTACCCGCACCCGCGCCTCATGCCCGACTTCTGGGAGTTCCCGACGGTCTCGATGGGCCTCGGTCCGATCAACGCGATCTATCAGGCGCAGCTCAACCACTACCTCACCAACCGCGGCATCAAAGACGCCTCCGACCAGCAGGTCTGGGCGTTCCTCGGCGACGGCGAGATGGACGAGGTCGAGAGCCGCGGTGCCCTCCAGTGGGCCGCGAACGACAAGCTCGACAACCTCAACTTCGTCATCAACTGCAACCTGCAGCGCCTCGACGGGCCGGTGCGCGGCAACGGCAAGATCATCCAGGAGCTCGAGTCGTTCTTCCGCGGCGCGGGCTGGAACGTCATCAAGGTCGTCTGGGGACGCGAGTGGGACGACCTCCTCGCCCGCGACACCGAGGGTGCGCTCGTCAACCTCATGAACGTCACGCCGGACGGCGACTACCAGACGTACAAGGCCGAGTCGGGCGCCTACATCCGCGAGAACTTCTTCGGACGCGACCCGCGCACCGCCGAGCTCGTGAAGGACTTCAGCGACGACGACATCTGGAACCTCAAGCGCGGTGGCCACGACTACCGCAAGGTCTACGCGGCGTTCAAGGCGGCGACCGAGCACAAGGGTCAGCCGACCGTCATCCTCGCCAAGACGGTCAAGGGCTACGGTCTCGGCCCGAGCTTCGAGGGCCGCAACGCGACCCACCAGATGAAGAAGCTCACGCTCGACAACCTCAAGCAGTTCCGCGACGAGATGCGCATCCCGATCTCCGACGCGCAGCTCGAGGCCGACCCGTACCAGCCGCCGTTCTACCACCCCGGTTCGGACGACCCGGCGATCCAGTACCTGCAGGAGCGCCGTCGCGAGCTCGGCGGCTACGTGCCGGAGCGTCGCACGACGCACACGGGCGTCACGCTCCCGGGCGACGACGTCTACGAGGACATGAAGAAGGGCTCGGGCAAGCAGGCGGTCGCCACGACCATGGCCTTCGCCCGTCTGCTCAAGGATCTGCTGCGCGACAAGGGCTTCGGCAACCGCATCGTGCCGATCATCCCGGATGAGGCGCGCACGTTCGGCATGGACGCGTACTTCCCGACGGCGAAGATCTACAACCCGAACGGCCAGCACTACACGTCGGTCGACCGGGAGCTGCTGCTCGCCTACAAGGAGAGCCCGCAGGGCCAGATCCTCCACACCGGCATCAACGAGGCGGGCGCCTTCGCGGCGTTCACCGCGGTCGGCACCTCCTACGCGACGCAGGGCGAGCCGCTCATCCCCGTCTACGTCTTCTACTCGATGTTCGGCTTCCAGCGCACGGGCGACGCGATGTGGGCGGCGGGCGACCAGATGGCCCGCGGCTTCATCATGGGCGCCACCGCGGGTCGCACGACGCTCACGGGCGAGGGTCTGCAGCACGCCGACGGCCACTCGCACCTGCTCTCGTCGACGAACCCCGCGGTGGTCTCGTACGACCCGGCGTACGGCTACGAGCTCGGGCACATCGTGCGCGCGGGCCTCGAGCGCATGTACGGCCAGGATGCCGACGGCCGGCCGCATCCCGACCCGAACGTCATGTACTACCTCACGGTCTACAACGAGCCCCTCGTGCAGCCGGCCGAGCCGGAGAACGTCGACGTCGACGGCATCCTCAAGGGCATCTACAAGCTCAAGGCCGCGGAGGGCTTCGGCCCGAAGGCGCAGATCCTCGCGTCGGGCGTGGGCGTGCCGTGGGCCCTCGAGGCGCAGGAGCTCCTCGCGCGCGACTGGAACGTCGCCGCCGATGTGTGGAGTGTCACCTCGTGGACGGAGCTGCGCCGCGACGGCCTCGCCGCCGACGAGCACAACTTCCTGCACCCGGGTGAGGCACCGCAGATCCCGTACCTGTGGCGCAAGCTGCAGGGAGCCGAAGGCCCGTTCGTCGGCGTCTCCGACTTCATGCACGCCGTGCAGGACCAGATCCGCCCGTTCGTGCCCGGCGAGTACCTGACGCTCGGCGCCGACGGCTTCGGCTTCAGCGACACGCGTCAGGCCGCGCGACGGTTCTTCAAGATCGACGGCCCGTCGATCGTCGTGCGCGTGCTGCAGTCGCTCGCGCGTCGCGGCGAGGTCGCGGCGGACGCCCCGGCTCAGGCCATCGAGCGCTACCGCCTGCACGACGTCACGGCGGGTTCGTCCGGATCGGCGGGCGGCGAGTCCTAAGTGGCCCCTGCGCGCACCAAGCAGCAGACCCTCGCCTGGCTGCGGACGCTGTCGGGCGAGCTCTCGACGGCGACTCTCAAGCGCCTCGAGGACACGCTGCCGTGGTACCGCGACATGCCTCCGGGTCGCCGCAGCGCCGTGGGGCTCGTCGCCCAGGCGGGCATCACGAGTTTCATCTCCTGGTTCGACGACCCCAAGTCGATCCCGTGGATCGCCGCGGATGTCTTCGGCGCCGCCCCTCGGGAGCTCCTGCGCTCGGTGAGCCTCCAGCAGACGCTGCAGCTCATCCGGGTGACCGTCGAGGTCGTCGAACAGCGCGTCAAGGACAGCGACGAGAGCCTGCGCGAGGCGATCCTGCTCTACTCGCGCGAGATCGCGTTCGCCGCCGCCGACGTGTATGCGCGCGCCGCGGAGGCCCGTGGGCTGTGGGATGCCCGCCTCGAGGCGCTCGTCGTGGACTCGATCCTCACCGGTGAATACGACTCGGAGCTGCCGAGCCGCATCGCGGCCCTCGGCTGGAACGGGCACGGCGAGGTGAGCGTCCTCGTCGGCACCGCGCCGCGCATGCTCGACGTCGACATGCTGCGGCGCACCGCGCGGCACCTCGAAGCGGACGTGCTCATCGGCGTGCAGGGCAGCCGCCTCGTCATCGTCATCGGACGCGTGGAGTCGCTCGCCGACGGGGAGGCGACCCCGGAGTCGTCCGCCCAGCTCCGGCCGTTCCTCGAGATCGCCGCCGAGCTCGAGCCCGGGTTCGGCCCGGGGCACCTCGTGCTCGGCCACTCGGTGCCCTCGCTGCTCGAGGCGGCGCGCAGCGCGAAGGCAGCCCTCGCGGGTTTCGCCGTCGCCCGAGCCTGGCGCAACGCCCCGCGTCCCGCCCTCGCCGACGACCTGCTGCCGGAGCGCGCGTTCGCGGGCGATCCGCTCGCGCGCTCGACGCTCATCAACCGCATCTACCGGCCGCTCCAAGACCACTCCACCGAGCTGCTCACGACCCTGTGGTGCTACCTCGACAACGGGCGCTCACTCGAGGCGACCGCCCGCGAGTTGTTCGTGCATCCGAACACCGTGCGCTACCGCCTCAAGCGCATCTCCGAGGTCATCGGCTACGACGCGACCGGCGCCCGCGAAGCCCTCATCCTGCAGTCGGCGCTCGTCGTGGGCGCCATCGCCGGTTCGCCGAAGGCCGCGTCGGATCGGTGAGTCGGCGACCGGGGCCGTCGATCTGGCGGCGCGGCTCAGTGAGGGAGGAGCTGACGCGGCGAACCGTCGCGCCATGAGCCACGAGGCACGGCCGACGATCTTCGCGTCGAGCACGAGCGGCCGGTCCCTCGGCCCGTCGAGCCAGCTCCCGACCGCAGCGAGGTCGCCGAGTGAGCGCACGGTCACGGCGTCGCAACCGTAGCCTCGGGCGATCCGCGCGATATCCGTCTCCGGGAAGCGGACGATCCCGTGACGCTCCGGCTCGTCGCGGAAGAGCTGCACCTCGGCGCCGTACGCGCTGTCGTCGAACACGACGATCACCATCCCGAGACGCAGCCGCACGGCGGTGTCGAGCTCGACGCAGCCCATGAGGAACGAACCGTCGCCGGTGCCGAGAACGGGCATCCTGTGCGGCGCCGCCACGCCCGCTCCGATCGCGCTCGCGAGTCCGAGGCCGATCGCCTGGAACGACAGAGGCAGACAGTAGCCCCGGTCGTCGGGCACGCGCAGATGGGCGCCCGCGTAGCAGTTGACGTTGCCGCCGTCGGTCGCGACCACCCGCTCGGCGGGCAGGAGTGCGTCGAGGGCGTTGATGAGAGCGGCGGGGTCGACGTAGCCGGGCTCGTCGACTCCCTCGACGGGCTGATCCGCCCACGAGCGGTGGAGGCGCACCCGTTCGGCGATGTCGGGCGTACGGTAGCCGGTGCGCGGCGCACCCGTCGCGCGGAGGCCGTCGAGCACCGCCGCGGCGACGATGCACGAATCCCCGACGAGTCCGAGGGCGACCGGCCGGTGCCGGCCGATCGCGAGCGGACGATCGTCGACCTGCACGAGCGTGGCGCGCTCCGTCAGGTAGCCCGCGCGCGTCGTCCAGTCGTTGAACGCGACACCGACACCCACGATCAGATCGGCCGCGCGGATGAGCTCGGCCGCACCCTCGGTGGCGAAGCCGCCCATGATGTCGAGCGCCCACGGATCACCCTCGAACAGCCCCCGGGCGCCACCGGAGGCGACGAGCAGCGCTCCCGACGCCGCGGCGAGTTCCCGGAGGACCGGCCCGGCTCCTCGGGCGCCGCGGCCGCCCACGAGCACCGGTCGTTCCGTCGCCCGGAGCAGGCCGACGAGTTCGGCCACACCGTCCGGCGCCGCGCCCGCCGGCACGGGTCTCGCGACGGGTGGGATGGCGGCGGCATCGAAGTCGACGACCTGCGCCTGGAGGTCGACGGGAAGCGAGAGCACGACCGGCGTGCGGCGCGTCACCGCCTCGTCGTACGCGCGTGCGGCGTCCGCGACGGCACTCGCCGCCGAGTGGATGCGCGCCGCCGTCGCACCGACCGCCGTCACGGCGGCGTCCTGGTCGATGTGGAAGTTCGACGCCGTGTCGCCCGCCGCGGTGTCGCCCGAGACGACGAGCATCGGCGTGTTGCTCTTCGCCGCCTCGCCGATGCCCGTGATCGCGTTGGTGAGCCCGCATCCCTGATGGGCGCTGACCACCGCGACCTCGCCGCTGACGCGGCTGTAGGCGTCGGCCATGCTCGCGGCACCCATCTCGTGACGCGCCTGGGTGACGCCGACCCCGGCCTCGACGAGAACGCTGCTGACGTGGAAGTTGCCGCTCCCCACCACCGCGAAGACGTGTCCCACGCCCCGCGCGACGAGCGTGCGTCCGACCGCCTCGGCCACCGTGATCCGCTCCGTCATGGTCCCTCCCCTACGACCCTGTCGCCGCTTCGTCATCCTCGCCGAGTGCGTGGCGACGGGCGCGCCGCCTTTCACCAGTCGGCAAGCTTCGTAGGAATCGCCCAACGCTTTCCGCGGTTCTTCGTGGGATGACCCCCACGATCCGTCGGGTGTGCTGGCAGGATGGTCTCTCGTGAGTGTCGTCGTCGTCGCGCCCGGTCAGGGTTCGCAGACCCCTGGATTCCTCGAGCCGTGGCTCGCCGAGCCGAGCATCGCCGAGCACCTCGGTGCCCTCGCCGACGCCGCCGGGGTCGATCTGCGCGCGCACGGCACGGTCTCCGACGCCGACACCATCCGCGACACCGCCGTGGCCCAACCGCTCATCGTCGCCGCGTCGCTGCTCGCCTTCCGCGCCGTCGTCGGCGACCGTCGCGGGATGCTCGCGGGCGTCGCGGGCCACTCCGTGGGTGAGCTAGCCGCCGCGGCCGCCGCCGGCATCCTCAGCGAGTCGGACGCCATGGTGCTCGTGCGCGAACGCGGGCAGGCGATGGCCGGCGCCGCCGCGCAGGTCGCCACCGGCATGAGCGCCGTCATCGGCGGCGACGAAGCCGAGCTGCTGCAGAAGCTGGATGAACTCGGCCTCTCCCCCGCGAACTACAACGGCGGTGGCCAGCTCGTCGTGGCGGGCGAGCTCCCCGCCCTCGCAGCGCTCGGCGAGAACCCGCCCGCCGGTGCCCGGGTCATCCCGCTGCAGGTCGCCGGTGCCTTCCACACCCGCTACATGCAGCCCGCCGTCGACCACCTGCGCACCGTCGCCGACGGTCTGCCCGCAGCCGACCCGCTCACGACCATCTGGACCAACCGTGACGGCTCGACCGTCACGTCCGGCGCCGCGTTCGTCGACCTTCTCGTCGGCCAGGTCGCGAACCCCGTGCGCTGGGACCTCTGCATGGCGGCGTTCGAGCAAGCCGGAGTCACCGGCCTGGTCGAGCTCGCCCCGGCCGGCGCCCTCGTCGGCCTCGCCAAGCGCGGTCTCAAGGGACTGCCGACCGTCGCGGTCAAGACGCCCGACGACATCCCCGCCGCCATCGCCCTCATCGAAGAACAGAGCAATGCATGACGACGCTGAAGCAGGCCGAAGGCCCGAAGTACACCCGCATCCTCTCGCTCGGTGCCGCGCGCGGCGACCTGACGGTGCCGAACGACGACCTCGTCGGACCGATCGACTCGAGTGACGAGTGGATCCGCCAACGCACCGGCATCATCACGCGCAAGCGCGCCAGCAAGGGCGTCGACGCGATCGACCTCGCCGAGACGGCGTCGAACGAGGCGATCGCGAAGGCCGGCATCCGCCCCGACCAGATCGGCGCGGTGCTCGTCTCGACGATCAGCAACGTCGCCGTCACACCGTCGATGTCGGCGTTGCTCGCCGAGAAGATCGGCGCCGCCCCGGCTCCCGCCTACGACATCAGCGCCGCGTGCGCCGGCTACACGTACGCGATCGCGCAGGCCGATGCCCTCATCCGCAGCGGCGCCGCCGAGTACGTGCTCGTCGTCGGCGCCGAGAAGCTCTCGCAGTACGTGCACCCCGAAGACCGCTCGATCTCGTTCCTGCTCGGCGACGGAGCGGGAGCGGCCGTGATCGGCCCCGCCGACGAGCCGGGCATCTCGGCGAGCGTCTGGGGCTCCGACGGCTCGAAGTGGGATGCCGTCGGCATGAACGGCACCTTCGAGGAGTACCTCGACAAGGTCAAGCCGTGGCCGACGATGCGTCAAGACGGTCAGACCGTGTTCCGTTGGGCCGTCTGGGAGATGGCGAAGGTCGCGAAGCAGGCGCTCGAGAAGGCCGGGGTCACGGTCGACGACCTCGCCGCGTTCATCCCGCACCAGGCGAACATGCGCATCATCGACGAGCTCGCGAAGCAGCTCGGCCTTCCCGAGTCGGTGCAGATCGGGCGTGACATCGAGACGACCGGCAACACGTCGGCCGCGTCCATCCCGCTCGCCACCCACCGCCTGCTCGAGGAGCATTCGGAACTGAGCGGCGGCCTCGCGCTGCAGATCGGCTTCGGCGCCGGCCTCGTCTACGGCGCTCAGGTCGTGCGACTGCCCTGACCCTCCCCTAATAGACTCGTGTCGGTCATTCGAAACGTCCGACTCCACACCCCGCGCACTCCGCGAATCCCTGAAGGAGAAACACCATGGCACTGTCCACCGAAGAGGTCCTCGCGGGCCTCGCCGAGCTCATCAACGACGAGACCGGCATCGCGACCGACAGCGTGGAGCTCGACAAGTCGTTCACCGACGACCTCGACATCGACTCCATCTCGATGATGACGATCGTCGTCAACGCCGAGGAGAAGTTCGACGTGAAGATCCCCGACGA